>CAZPCU010000139.1:0-5941 GCA_964585075.1 uncultured Rhodobacterales bacterium | reverse complement strand
CGCACGACCGTCGCGCCCTCGCTCCCCCAGACGGCGAGAAGCGCCGTCATGCCCGTCTCGGCGCAGAGTTCGGGCAGGCCGTCGGCGGCGCGGTTCACCATGTCGTGGCGCGCCATGGCCGCCACGCCGAGCGCCGCCGCGCCGGGCCCGAGGTCATACTTCCCCGAGCGCCCGGCCTGCGCCACGAGCCCCGCGGACTGGAAGGAAGCGAGGTAGCGATGCGCCTTGCTGGCCGGCATCCCGCAGTCCCGCGCGAGCTCGGTCAGAGAGACCGGGCCGTCCCGCGCGGCCAGCGCCGCCAGCAGGCCGAGCGCGGCGTCGAGCGCCTGCACCCCGCCCGGACGCGCCGCGCCGCTCACAGCCCCAGCGCGGCGCGCAGCGGCGCCATCTCGCCCGCGGTCATGCGCCCGTCCCGCATCACGAAGAGCCCGCGCACCTCCTGCCCGGTGACGCAGACGGTGCCGTCCACATGGCCCTCGTAGCCCAGCCGGAGCGCCCGGCCCCGCCATTCCAGCACGCGCAGGTCGAGCGTCAGCGTGCAGTTCTCGCGCACCGGCGCGCGGAACTGCGCCTGCACGTCAATCAGCCCCACGCCCAACGCGCCCAGCCGCGCGCAGAGTTCCGCGTGCCCGCCCGCCCGCGCGGCGAGGAAGTGGTGGAAGCAGCGATCGAACCAGCGAAAGAAGTTCGGGTAGAAGACGATCCCCGCAGGATCGCAGTCGCCGAAGCTGACGCCGACGGAGAGGACGTGGTCGGGAGGGGCATTTTCCATCCTGCGAAATCCCTTGCAGACTGCGGAAATCAGCCTATCCTGCGCCGCGGGAGAAGTCGAGACGACCGGGAGGAGATCCATGCGCATCGAGGTGCTCGGCGGCGGGCCTGCCGGCCTCTACACGGCCATCCTGGCGCGCCGCCGCCTCGGCGACGTCGCCGTGCGGGTGACCGAGCGCAACCCGCGCGGCGCCACCTTCGGATTCGGCGTGGTCTTCTCGGACCGCGCGCTGGAGTTTCTGCGCGCCGACGACCCCGACACCCACGACCTTGTCACCCCGCGCATGGAGAGCTGGCGCGACATGACGCTCAACCACCCCGAGGGGCGCGTCGTGCTGGACGGGGTCGGCTTCTCGGCGATCGGACGGCTGGAGCTCATAGAGCTTCTCGCGCAGCGCGCGGAAGCCGAGGGCGTGGAACTGCGATTCGGCCAGGAGCTGGGCGCGGTCGGGGAGCTCGACGCCGACCTCGTCGTGGGCGCGGACGGGCTCAGCTCCCTGGTGCGGCAGTCCGACCCGCGAGGCTTCGGGGAGACGCTCTCCCATCTCGGCAACCGCTTCGCCTGGTTCGGCGCACCGCGCGCCTTCGACACGCTGACGCAAAGCTTCCTGCGCACGGAGAAGGGCGCGCTCAACGCCCATCACTACCGCTACGCGCCCGATATGAGCACCTTCATCGTGGAGGCGACGCCCGAGAGCTACGCCGCCCATGGCTTCGACGAGATGACCGAGGCGGAGAGCGCCGCCGCCTGCGCCGAGATCTTCGCCGAGGTGCTGGAGGGCGCGCCGCTTCTGACCAACCGCTCGCACTGGCGCCGCTTCCCGCGCCTCTGGTGCCGCCGCTGGGCGCGGGGCAACCGGGTGATCCTCGGCGATGCGGCGCATACCGCGCATTTCTCCATCGGCTCGGGCACGCGGCTTGCCATGGAGGACGCCATCGCCCTCGTCGCCGCGCTGGAAAGGGGCGCGACGCTCGACGCCGCGCTCGACGACTGGCAGGCGGCGCGGATGCCGGTGGCGAAGAAGATCGTGGACGCCGCCAACACCTCCGCCGACTGGTACGAGGCGTTCGACAGACACATGGCGCTCGGCCCCCTCGACTTCGCGCGCAGCTACCTCACGCGCTCGGGCCGCGTGGACGACGAGAAGCTCCGCCGCCTCGCGCCCCGCTTCATGGCCCGCTACGAGGCGGAGACGGCGGGCCGCCTTTTCGATCCCGTCCCCGACGACGCGCCGGGCGCGGGCGAGATCGGCTTCGACAAGGCGGCCCACCCGAACTGCGCGGCGCTGCTCTGGGACAACCTGCCGGCGAACGCGGAGAAGCTCGCCGTGACGGGCCCGGCAGGCAGCCGCACCTATGCCGAGCTTGCCGCCGAGGCCGCGCGCTGGGGCAACGCCTTCGCCGCGGCGGGCCTCGCGCCGGGCGACCGCATCCCGATGCTGCTCGACGACCGGCCGGACTACGTGGCCGCCTTCTTCGGGGCGGTGCGCGCGGGCTTCGTGCCCGTGCTGCTCAACACGCAGACCACGCCGGACCTGCTGTCCTATTTCCTGAAGGACACCGGCGCGCGGATCGCCGTCTGCGAGGCCGCGCTCGCCGGGATGGCGGAGGCCGCGCGGGCCGGAAGCGCGCTGGAGCGGCTGGTGGTGGTGGGCCGCGACGGGCCCGAGGGCGCCGATGCCTTCCTGGCGGGCCAGCCCGGCACGCTCGCCCCCGCCGGGACCGGCCCCGACGACATGGCCTTCTGGATGTATTCCTCGGGCAGCACCGGGCGGCCCAAGGGCATCGTGCACCTGCATCACGACATGGCCTACACGGCGCAAAGCTACGGCCGCCACGTCCTCGGCCTCGCGCCGGGCGACGTCTGCTTCTCCGTGCCGAAGATGTTCTTCGCCTACGGTTTCGGGAACGCCGTGACCTTTCCCTTCGCCGCCGGCGCGACGAGCGTCCTGATGCCGGGGCGACCGGAACCGCAGGCGGTGCTCGACACGATCGAGGGCTATCGGCCCACCGTCCTCTTCGGGCTGCCCACGCTCTACACCGCGCTCGCCCGCGCCGAAGGGATGGAGGCGCGCGACCTCTCCTCGCTCCGCCTTTCCATCTCGGCGGCCGAGACGCTTTCGGCCGAGGTGTATGACCGCTGGCGGGCGCTGGCCGGGCACGGGCCCACCGAGGGGCTCGGCTCCACCGAGATGCTGCACGTCTACCTCTCGAACCGTCACGACGACCACCGCCTCGGCAGCGCGGGCGCGCGGGTGCCGGGCTACGAGGTCCGGCTGGTGACGCCCGAGGGCCGGGAGGCCGCGCCGGGCGAGGAAGGCGTCATGGAGGTGCGCGGGCACTCTTCCGCGCCGCTCTACTGGAACCGACCCGACAAGACCCGCGAGACCATGCGCGGCGACTGGGTGCACACCGGCGACCGCTTCGTGGAGCGCGAGGGCCACTTCTATTTCCAGGGCCGCGCCGACGACCTCGTGAAGGTGTCGGGCCAGTGGGTCTGGCCGCTCGAGGTCGAGCGCTGCCTCGCCGAGCACCCCGAGGTGCATGAATGCGCCGTGCTGGCCGAGCGCCTGCCCGACGGGCGCACCACGCTTCGCGCCGTCGTCGCGCCGGTGGCGGGCGCGCGCCCCGACATCGCCGCGCTGCAGGACTTCGTGAAGGCGCGGCTGCAACCCTACAAGTATCCGCGCATCGTGGAGTTCGCCGCGGCGCTGCCCAAGACGGGCACCGGCAAGATCGACCGGCAGGCGCTGCGCACCCAAACCCGGAAAGGAGCCGCCTGATGGACCAGCCGCCCGTGGAAACCCCCGAACGCCGCGCCTTCTACGAGAAGATCGACAAGCGGAACATGACCGCGCTCTGGACGGTGATGAGCGGCCTCGTCACCCCCGAACCGAAATCCGACTGCCGCCCGGCGGGCTGGCGCTTCGACGAGATCCGGGAGGCGATGATCGAGGCCGGCGGGCTCATCACCGCCAAGGAGGCCGAGCGGCGGGTGCTCATCCTCGAGAACCCGGGCCTGCGCGGCCAGTCCAGGACGACCACATCGCTCTACGCCGGCGTGCAGCTCGTCCTGCCGGGCGAGGTGGCGCCCGCGCACCGGCACTCGCAATCGGCGCTGCGCTTCGTGCTGGAGGGCACGGGGGCCTACACCGCGGTGAGCGGCGAGAAGACGGTGATGAGGCCCGGCGATTTCGTCATCACCCCGCAGATGGCCTGGCACGATCACGGCAACGAGACGGACGCGCCGATGTTCTGGCTCGACGGCCTCGACATCCCGCTCGTGCAGTTCCTCGACGCCTCCTTCGCCGAGGGGCTGGGCGAGGACTGCCAGGAGATCACCCGGGAGACCGGGCAGAGCTACGCCGAGTTCGGCCACAACCTGATGCCGGTGGACGCGCCGCGGGGCGGGAACGTCTCGCCCATCTTCAACTATCCCTACGAGGAGGCGCGCACCACGCTCGAGACCATGAAGCGCAGCCAGCCCCAC
The DNA here is from genome assembly GCA_964585075.1 of uncultured Rhodobacterales bacterium. Classification (GTDB taxonomy): domain Bacteria; phylum Pseudomonadota; class Alphaproteobacteria; order Rhodobacterales; family Rhodobacteraceae; genus Rhodosalinus. The sequence continues at coordinate 1,680 of CAZPCU010000139.1, read as the reverse complement.
GATCCCTGCCACGGCTGGAAGCTGCGCTACACCAACCCGCTCGACGGCGGCTGGGCGATGCCCACCATCGGCACCTTCATCCAGCTTCTTCCCGCGGGGGCCACGACGCCCTACCGCGCCACCGACGCGACCGTCTTCACCTGCGTCGAGGGGCGCGGGAAAAGCCGCATCGGCGACGAGGAGATCGCCTGGGGCCCGAAGGACATCTTCGTGGTGCCCGCCTGGTGGCCCGTCGTCCACGAGCCGGCCGAGGAGGCGGTGCTCTTCTCCTTCTCCGACCGTCCCGTGCAGGAAAAGCTGGGCCTCTGGCGCGAGCGGCGGGGCAACGCATGAGCGGGCGCGGCACCCGCGCGGTTTCCAGCCCGGCCGCGCCCGCGCCCTTCTCGGCCTACGCCCAGGCCGTGGAGGTGGCGCCCGGCGCGCGCACGCTCCGCATCTCGGGGCCAGGTCGGCGCGAGGCCCGACGGCACGCTCTGCGCGACGCTGGAGGAGCAGGTGGAACTCGCCTGGGACAACGTCTTCGCGCTGCCGGACGCGGCGGCGATGGGCCCTTCCGACATCGTGGACATGCTGGTCATCCTCACCGACCGGGCCGCGGCGCCCGTCTTCCGGAAGGCGCGCGACCGGCGCCTCGGCGGCCACCTCGCCTGCTCCACCATGCTGATCTGCGCGCTCGCCGACCCCGACTGGCAGGTGGAGATCGCCGTCACCGCGGCGCGGGCGGACTGACCGGCGCGCCACCCTCGGCGAAAACCCGACGAAAACCGGCGGGCGGCATCTTGAACTCCCCCGCCGAGTCATTTTCTTAGGCGGCAGACGGCCCTGCCCAGCGAACGGACCAAAGTCCGGGCGCCGCGTCTTTTGCATGTTGCGCAGGTCCGCACTATGACGTGGTGACCGCCCGCACGAACGGGCAGGCAACAGGCAGGGACGGTATGGAAGCGATCAGCGGTATGCTGCCTCTCATCGTCGCGGCGCCCTTCCTCGGCGCGCTGCTTCCGGGGCTGATGATCCGTGCGGGCCGCGACACCTGCACCTGGTTCACGATCCTGCCCACCGCGCTCGCGCTGCTGATGCTGGTGCTGCACGCGCCGGCGGTGATCGCAGGAGAGGTCTTTCACTTCCGGCTCGCCTGGCTCCCCGGCCTGGGACTGAACGTGAACTTCATGCTCGACGGGCTCGGCCTCCTCTTCGCGGGGCTCATCCTCGGCATCGGACTGCTCATCATCCTCTACGCCCGGTTCTACCTCTACCGGGAGGACCCGATGGGCCAGTTCTTCACCTACCTGCTGCTCTTCCAGGGCGCGATGGTGGGGATCGTGCTGTCGGACAACATCCTGCTCCTGCTCATCTTCTGGGAGCTGACGAGCCTCTCCTCCTTCCTGCTGATCGGCTACTGGAACCACCTGCCCGAGGGCCGCCAGGGTGCGCGCATGGCGCTCGCCGTCACCGGGATGGGGGGGCTCGCCATGATCGGCGGCATGCTGATCCTGGGCCAGATCGCGGGCAGCTACGACATCTCGGTGATCCTCGAGAACAAGGAGGCGATCCAGGCCTCGGAGTGGTATCTGACCGCCCTCATCCTCATCCTGATCGGCGCCTTCACGAAATCGGCGCAGTTCCCTTTCCATTTCTGGCTGCCGCACGCGATGGCCGCGCCCACGCCCGTCTCGGCCTACC
>CAZPCU010000138.1:5424-5989 GCA_964585075.1 uncultured Rhodobacterales bacterium | reverse complement strand
AAATGTTTCTCCTTCGAGAACATGTGCATGGAGCCGCCCTTGCCCTTGGAGTAGCCGCCCTCGCGGCCCGTGAGCTCGGCCATGACGCCCCTTGGATCCATCCCGCAGGCCAGCATGTGGCCGTGGTCGCGGTAGGACGTGACGCGCTTGTCCCCCTCCTCGGCGGCCGCCTCGAGCCCGACGACGACGGCCTCCTGCCCGATGTAGAGATGGCAGAAGCCGCCGATCAGGCCCATGCCGTAGAGCTGGCCCGCCTTCTCCTCGAAGCGGCGAATGAGCAGCATGTCGCGGTAATGGCCCTTGAGCTCCTCGGCCGACACGTTCGGGGCCTTGGCGGTTTTGCGGGTGGCCATGGGGCGCGCCCTCCCTCAGGCAGATGGTTTAGCACTGAACAAAACCCATAGCGGATTCCCCCGGCGGGAGTAAGGGGTTTTGTTTCGCCGGATGGCGCGCTTAGCGGACGACGATCTCGTCGGCGCGCATGAGGCCGAGCACGTCGCGCGCCTGCTGGTCGAGGAGGTCGAGGTCGAGGAAGTCGTCCGAGAGCCGGCGGGTGAGGTTCTCC
>CAZPCU010000138.1:0-5414 GCA_964585075.1 uncultured Rhodobacterales bacterium | reverse complement strand
TCTCCATCTCCGCCACCTCCGCGCGGAGCACGGCGAGCTCGGTGGCGAGGCGCGCCTTCTCCACCTCCACCTCGGCGCGGCGAAAGAGGCCGTAATCGCCCTGCACGGCGGCGAAGGTGAAGTAGAGGCCGAGCCCGAAGGCGGCCGCGAAAAAGAGGATCACCCCGAAAGCGGGGCGGGACCTTGGTTGCAGCATGGCGGGCCCTGCTCTGCCTCGTCTCCGGCCTCTGGCGGGCCGTGCGCGGGCACTATGGCACAGCCGATTCGCCAAGGGAATCCCCCAAATGCCGCCGCGTCGGAGGGGCGATGCGCTCTGGCCTCGCGCGGGCCCCGGCCCCTATGCTCGGGGCGGGCAACCGCAGAGGAAGGAGGCCCCGCCATGACCGTGCCGCCGCGCGCCGCGCTCGCCACCCACGCCGTGGAGAACCAGCCCGACCCGCGCCCGGGCCCCGATCTCGGGGCCGACCCGGCGCTCCGCGACGCGCTGGCGGCCTTCGGCGGGCGTGCAGAGGAGGTGGAGGCCGCGGCCCGCGCCTTCGGCGCGCCCGACGCCTGGGAGGACGCCGCCGAGGCGCGCCGCGACGCGCCCCGCCTCGCGCGTTTCGACCGGGGCGGGCGGCGGCTCGACGAGGTGCGCTTCGCGCCCGGCTATCACCGGATGATGACGCGGGGCGCGGAGGCGGGCTACGCCGCCCTGGCCTGGGACGGGCGGCCGGGCGGCCACGTCACCCACGCGGCGCTGGTCTACCTGCTGAGCCAGGTCGAGCCCGGCGTCTGCTGCCCGCTCACCATGACCTACGCCGCCGTGCCCGCGCTCGCCGCCGATCCCGCGCTGGCCGCGCTCTGGACGCCGAAGCTCACAGCCCGCGCCTACGACCCGGCGCTGGCGCCCGTGGCGGAGAAGCGCGCGGCCACCCTCGGCATGGCGATGACGGAGAAACAGGGCGGCTCGGACCTGCGCGCCAACACCACGCGGGCCGAACCCGACGGCGATCTCTGGCGGCTGACCGGGCACAAGTGGTTCTGCTCCGCGCCCATGTCCGACGGGTTCCTGACGCTGGCGCGGACCGACGAGGGCCTGACCTGCTTCCTCGTGCCGCGCTGGCTGGAGGAGGGGCGGAACGCGATCCATCTCCAGCGGCTCAAGGACAAGCTCGGCAACCGCGCCAACGCCTCGGCGGAGATCGAGTATCACGGTGCACGGGCGCATCTCCTCGGAGCGCCGGGGGAGGGGGTGCGCACGATCATCCGCATGGTGCATCACACCCGGCTCGATACGGCGATGGCGCCCGCGGGGCTCATGCGCGCCGCGCTCGCCGAGGCGCTCTGGTGGGCAGAGGGCCGGGCGGCGTTCCAGCGCCGGCTCGTCGATCAGCCGCTGATGCGCGCGGTGCTGGCCGATCTCGCCCTCGACCGCGAGGCGGCGCTCTGGCTCGGGATGCGTGCGGCCGCGGCCTTCGACGGCGCGGGAGAGGGCGACCGCGCCTTCGCGCGGATCTCCGTGGCGCTCGCCAAGTTCTTCTCCAACAAGCGGGCCGTCCCCGTGATCGGCGAGGCGATGGAGGCGCTGGGCGGCATGGGCTACGTCGAGGAGACGCCGATGCCCATGCTCTACCGCGAGGCGCCGCTCAACGGCATCTGGGAAGGCTCGGGCAACGTGATCTGCCTCGACATCCTGCGCACGCTCGCCCGCGAGCCGCTGGCGGCCGAGTCGCTCGCCGCCGAGCTCGACGGCGCGCGCGGGGCGGACGGCGCCTACGACGCGGCGCTCGACGCCCATCGCGCCCGATGGCCCGGCCTGCCCCCCGAGGCCGAAGCGCGGTGGTTCGCCGAAAGCCTCGCCACCCTCCTCGCTGGGGCGGTGCTTCTGGCCCGCGCGCCGGATCCCGTGGCGCGGGGCTGGTGCGCCACGCGGCTGGGCGCGCCGCGGGGGCAGGTGCCGGGCGCGGTGGCGGGGCTCGACGCGGAGGCGTTGCTGGCGCGGGTTGAAAATCCGGGCTAAGACGACATGTGAAAAGCCAGGGCGGCGGCCCACCGCGGGGCTGGATCCCCGCGCGGCGCGAGTTCCCGTGCGCCAGGGCCGGGCCGCCAGATCCGACGGGGACATGCGAGAGCTGAAAGGAGGCCCGCGTGACCGAGAAGAACCGCACCAGCATCGACAATCTGCAACAGGCTTTGGGGATGGAGCTGACCGCCGCGCACCAGTACCTGCTGCACGCCCATGTCCTCGACGACTGGGGGCTCGACAAGCTCGCCTCGCGGATGCGCGACGAGATGCATGAGGAACTGGGCCACGCGGGCAAGTTCATCGAGCGAATCATGTTCCTCGGGGGCACGCCCAAGCTCACCCCGGCGGCGACGCCGGTTAAGGCGGAATCGCTCAGGGAGCTCTTCGAGGCCGACCGCAAGGACGAGCGTGAGGCGATCCGCTTCTACACCGAATCCGCCCGCGCCGCGCAGGATAGCGACGACATCGGCACGCGGCGTCTCTTCGAGGACATCGTGCTCGACGAGGAGGGCCACTGGGAATGGCTCGACCGCCAGCTCGACCTCCTCGAGCGCATGGGCGAGCCCGCCTTCTACAACACCTACATGACGGGCGGCCCGGCGGCGGGCTGACACCGCCCGCGCGGCGACCTCAGCGCGCGAGCGCCGCGACGCCCGGCAGGTCCTTGCCTTCCATCCATTCGAGGAAGGCGCCGCCCGCCGTGGAGATGTAGGTGAAGTCCTTCGCCGCGTCCGCGCGGTTGAGCGCGGCCACGGTATCGCCGCCGCCCGCCACCGAGACGAGCTTTCCCGTGCGCGAAAGCTCCGCCGCCTTGGCCGCGGCGGCGGCGGTGGCCGCGTCGAAGGGCGGATACTCGAAGGCGCCGAGGGGGCCGTTCCAGATGAGCGTGCGGGCGCGCTCCAGCGCGTCCCGGATGCGCCGGACGCTCTCGGCCCCCGCGTCGAGGATCATCGCGTCCTCGGGGCAGGCGTCGGCGGGGACGGTCTCGTGCGCCGCGCCCGCGGCGAGATCGCGCGCCACCACCACGTCCACCGGCAAGAGCACCTCGCAACCCGCCTGCGCCGCCTTGTCCATGATATCGTGGGCGGTGCCGGCCATCTCGCGCTCGGCCAGCGAGCGCCCGATGGGCCGGCCCCGGGCGGCGAGGAAGGTGTTGGCCATGCCGCCCCCGATCACGAGGATGTCCACCCGCTCCACGAGATTGGCGAGAAGCTCGAGCTTGGTGGAGACCTTGGCGCCGCCCACCACCGCCATCAGCGGCCGCTCCGGATCGGTCAGCGCGCGGGAGAGCGCGGTGAGCTCGGCGGCCATGAGCCGCCCGGCGCAGGAGGGCAGGTGCGACGCGATGCCCGCCGTGGAGGCGTGGGCGCGGTGAGCGGCCGAGAATGCGTCGTTGCAGTAGATGTCGCCGAGCCGGGCCAGCGCCGCGGCGAAGTCCGGATCGTTCGCCTCCTCGCCCGGGTGGAAGCGCGTGTTCTCGAGCAGCAGCACCTCGCCCTCGGGCAGGGTCCGGGCGGCGGCCTCGGGGCCCGCGCCCACGCAGTCCTCGCAGAAGCGCACCGGCACGCCGAGCGCCTCCTGCATCGGCAGGGCCAGCTGTTCGAGCGACATTCCCGGCACGCGCCTGCCCTTCGGGCGGTCGAAATGGGCCAGGAGGATCGGCCGGCCCCCGGCCTCCAGCACGTCGCGGATGGTGGGGGTGGTGCGCGCGATGCGGCTCATGTCGCTCACCTCGCCGTCCTGCACCGGCACGTTGATGTCCACGCGGATCAGCACCCGCCTGCCCTCGAGCGCCATGTCGTCGAGCGTCGCCCAGCCCATCGTCGCCTCCTGCCCGGTTGCGGCCCGGGCTCCTCTTCCACGGGCCGCGCCGGCGCGTCAATCCGAACCTTGCGGGCGGGGCCCACGCGCCCTAGGACTGTGGCGGAACGACGCGAAGGAGAGCCGGCCATGGCCGAGATCAGGGATCCCGAGAACACCATCCTCATGGAGCTGAAGGACGGCACGGTGGTGATCGAGCTGCTGCCGGACGTGGCGCCCGGCCACTGCGCGCGGATGAAGGAGCTGGCCCGCGCCGGCGCCTACGACAACGTGGCCTTCCACCGCGTGATCGACGGCTTCATGGCGCAGACGGGCGACGTGGCGCATGGCAACATGGAGAAGGACTACAACCCGCGCCGGGCGGGCACCGGCGGCTCCGACCTGCCGGACCTCGAGGCCGAGTTCTCGCGCATCCCGCATGATCGCGGCACCCTCGGCGCGGCGCGCTCGCAGAATCCGAACAGCGCGAACTCGCAGTTCTTCATCAACTTCAAGGACAACCATTTCCTGAACGGGCAATACACGGTCTATGGCCGCGTGATCGACGGGATGGCGCATGTGGACGCCATCGCCCGCGGCGAGCCGCCCGCGAACCCCGACCGGATGATCAGCGTGAAGGTGGCCGCCGATGCGTAAACTCGCCGCTATCCTGGCCTTCGCGGCCTCTCCCGCCCTCGCCACCGGCATCGAGATCGAGGTCTCGGGCGAGGCCGAGGGCACCATCGCCATCGACCTTCTCGAAGACGTGGCGCCCGCCCACGCCGAGCGCATCGCCGCGCTCGCCGCGGAAGGCGCCTATGACGGCGTCGTCTTCCACCGGGTGATCGACGGCTTCATGGCGCAGACCGGCGACGTGGAGTTCGGCAAGATGGGCGGGGACATGTCCATGGCCGGGCGCGGCGGCTCGGCCATGCCGGACCTGCCGGCCGAGTTCTCCGACATCCCGTTCGAGCGGGGCGTCGTCGGCATGGCGCGCGCGCAGGATCCCGACAGCGCGAACTCGCAGTTCTTCATCATGTTCGCGCCCGCGCCATTCCTCGACGGGCAATATACGGTCGTGGGGCGCGTCACCTCGGGCATGGAGGTGGTGGACGCGATCAAGCGCGGCGAAGGGCAGAACGGCGCCGTGATCGGGCAGCCCGACGTCATGGAGCGGGTCACCGTCACCGACTGAGCCCGGGCCTCGCGGCCGGTCACGTTCGCGGCAGGAGGGCTGTGCGGGCGGGCGATTCGCCCGCATCCTGTGCGGGAGTTCCGCATGGGAGACCGCGCCATGACCGCCCGGAAGATTCTCGCCGCCATGGGCCTGGCGCTCGCCGCCGCCGGGCCGGTCGCCGCCGACCCCGCGCGCTGGGCCGTCGAGTGGCCCGACACGGATTTCTCGAAGACCACGCTCGAAAGCTGGGACGAGGTGATCTCGGGCGGCCCGCCGAAGGACGGGATCCCCGCGCTCTCGGACCCCGATTTCATCCCCGTCTCCGAGGAGACGCGGCTCGGCGCGCTGGAGCCGGTGATCACGGTGGAGCTTGCCGGCGAGAGGCCGCGCGCCTACCCGATCCGCTACCTCACCTGGCACGAGATCGTG
>CAZPCU010000137.1:0-6005 GCA_964585075.1 uncultured Rhodobacterales bacterium | reverse complement strand
TGATGGAGGGCAAGACGGTGATCGCCATCGCCCACCGCCTCTCCACCATCGCGCACATGGACCGCATCCTCGTGATGGACCGGGGCCGCATCGTCGAGGACGGCCCGCACGAGATGCTTCTCGGGAAAGGCGGGCTATATGCCGGGTTCTGGGAGCGGCAATCGGGCGGCTTCCTGAACGCGGAGGCGGCTGAATGAGAATCGACCGGCTGATCGACGCCTTCCGGCCCGCGGCGGGCCCGCCGCCGCGCACGCTTCTGGCCTTCTTCGGCTGGTGCCTTTCGGGCGCGTGGCCCGCGCTTCTGCTGGCCACGCTCTTCTCGGCGCTCGCGGGCGCGATGGAGGCCGGCACGGCCTTCGTGCTGGGCGCGGTGATCGATCACGCGCAGTCGCAGGGACCGGAGGGCGTCTTCGCGCCGGGAAGCCTTCTGCTCATCGCGGGCGCGCTCGTCTTCTTCCTCGTGGCGCGGCCGCTCTTCTTCGGGCTTTCGGCGGCGTCGAATTCCATCCTCGTGCAGCCCAACGTCATGCCGCTCGTGCTGTCGCGGCTGTACCGCTGGGGCCTCGGCCAGTCCGTCACCTTCTTCGACAACGATTTCGCGGGTCGCCTCGCGCAGAAGCAGATGCAGACGGCCCGCGCCGTCACCGACGTGGCCTCCGAGGTGATCAACGTCGTGGCCTTCGCGCTGGCCTCGCTGCTCGGCTCGGTGATCCTGCTGGGCTCCATCGACATCCGGATGGCGGGCGTCTTCCTGCTGTGGCTCGCGGGTTACTTCGCGCTCATCCGCTTCTTCCTGCCCCGGGTGCGCCGCCGCTCGGCGGCGCGGGCGGCGGCGCGCGCGCATATCTCCGGGCAGGTCGTGGACACCATCACCAACATCAAGACGGTGAAGCTCTTCGCCCATGACGACCACGAGGACCGGGCCGCGCTCAACGCGATGCAGCATTACCGCGACAAGGCGCTGCGCTTCGGGGTGCTCTCGGCCTCCTTCCGCCTCGCGCTGATGACGCTCGCGGGGCTCCTGCCGGTGCTGATGGTGGGCATGACGCTCCTGAACTGGCAGGCGGGCGCTGCCACCGCCGGCGACATCGCCGCCGCCGGCGCCGTCTCCATCCGCATCGCGCAGATGACGGGCTGGGTGAGCTTCACGCTCATGGCGATCTACTCCAACGTGGGCGAGGTCGAGGACGGCATCCGCACGCTGACCCCGCCGGAGCGGCTGGAGGACGCGCCGGGCGCCGTGCCCCTCGTCGTCGGCGAAGGGCGTATCCTGTTCGATGACGTGAGCTTCGCCTACGGCCGCCGGACGGGCGGGATCGAACACGTCACGATCGACGTCGCGCCCGGGGAGAAGCTCGGGATCGTGGGCGCCTCGGGGGCGGGAAAATCAACGCTGGTGGCGCTGCTTCTGCGGCTCTACGACCCGGAATCGGGCCGCATCCTGATCGACGGGCAGGACCTGCGCGACGTGACCCAGGAAAGCCTGCGCCGGCAGATCGCGATGGTCACGCAGGAGACGGCCATGTTCAACCGCTCCGCCCGCGACAACATCCGCTATGGCCGCCCCGAGGCCACCGAGGCCGAGATCGTGGCGGCGGCGGAGCGCGCCGAGGCCCACGAGTTCATCCAGGGCCTGCGTGACCACATGGGCCGCGAGGGCTACGAGGCGCATCTGGGGGAACGCGGCGTGAAGCTTTCGGGCGGCCAGCGCCAGAGGATCGCGCTCGCCCGGGCGATCCTGAAGGATGCCCCGATCCTCGTCCTGGACGAGGCGACATCGGCGCTCGATTCGGAGGTGGAAGCCTCGATCCAGACGGCGCTCGAGCGGGTGATGGACTGCAAGACCGTGCTCGCCATCGCGCACCGCCTGTCCACCCTCTCCAGCATGGACCGGATCGTGGTGCTGCACGAGGGGCGCATCGCCGAACAGGGCCACCACGAGGAGCTTCTGGCGCGCGGCGGGCTCTACGCCCGCTACTGGGAGCGCCAGTCGGGCGGGTTCATCTCCACCCGGGAGGCCGCGGAATAGGATTTGAAGCGCCGCCCGGCCGCCGCTATCCCCGCGCCCATGCAGCAGGTCAGGATCGAACGTCTCGGGCGGCTGGGCGACGGGCTCGGGGACGGGCTCGTGGTGCCGGGGGCTCTGCCCGGCGAGCTGGTCGAGGGCGAGGAGGCGGACGGCACGCTCGGGGACGTCCGCATTCTCGAACCGTCCTCGGACCGCGTGGCGCCGCCCTGCCCGCACGCGCGCCGCTGCGGCGGGTGCCGGCTGCAGCATGCCAGCGACGCGCTCGTGGCCGACTGGAAGGCGGATCTCGTCCGTGCCGCGCTCGCACGGCACGGGCTGGCCCCCTGGGTCGCGGCGGTGGAAACCTCGCCCGCCGCGTCGCGCCGCCGCGCGGCCCTGTCGGCCCGGCGGACGAAGAAGGGCGCGCTCGCCGGGTTTCACGTGAAGGGATCGGACGAGATCGTGCCCGTGCCGGGCTGCCGCGTCGTGCATCCCGATCTCATGGCCGCGCTGCCGCTCGCGGAATCGCTTGCCCGGCTCGGCGCGTCGCGGAAGGGTGAACTCGCCGTGACGGTCACCCGCACCGAGGCGGGGCTCGACGTCGCCGCGACGGGCGGGAAGGCGGCGGACGGGCCGATGCGTGCGGCGCTCGCGGATATCCTGCAAGCGCATGATCTCGCCCGGCTCTCCTGGGAGGGTGACGTTATCGCCATGGCGCGTCCGCCGGTTCTGCGGATGGGCCGCGCCCGCGTCGTTCCGCCGCCCGGGGCCTTCCTCCAGGCGACCGCGGAAGGCGAGGCCGCGCTTCTCGCCGCGGTCCGGGCGATCCTCGCGCCGGCGCGGCGGGTGGCCGATCTCTTCGCGGGCTGCGGAACCTTCGCGCTGCCGCTTGCCGAGGCGGCGGAGGTCCATGCCGTCGAGGGCGACTCGGCGATGCTCGCGGCGCTCGACGCCGGCTGGCGCGGGGGCGAGGGGCTGAAGCGTGTGACGACGGAGGCGCGCGACCTTTTCCGCAACCCGCTTCTGGCAAGCGAACTCGCGGGCTTCGACGGCGTGGCGATCGATCCGCCGCGGGCGGGCGCCGCCGCGCAGGTGGCCGAGCTCGCCGCCTCGCGGGTTCCGCGGATCGCCCATGTTTCGTGCAACCCGGCGACCTTCGCGCGCGACGCGGCGACCCTCGTCGCGGCGGGCTACCGCATGGGGCCCGTGACGGTTGTGGACCAGTTCCGCTGGTCGCCCCATGTGGAACTTGTGGCCGGATTCGAGGCGCCCCATATCGGGCGCGGCGGATAGGAGAGGCGGATGGCGTTTCGGCAAAGGCTCGCGGACTGGCTCGCGCAACCCTGGGTGACGAACACGGTGATCGGCGTCATCGTGGTGAACGCCGTCGTGCTCGGGCTCGAGACCTCCGAGGCGGCGATGGAGGCCGCCGGCCCGCTGCTGATCGGCATCGACAGGCTCTGTCTCGCCATCTTCACGGTGGAGATCGCGCTGAAGCTCGTCGCCCATGGCGGGCGCTTCTTCCGCAGCGGCTGGAACGTCTTCGACTTCGTGATCGTCGGCATCGCGCTCGTCCCGGCGAGCGAGGGGCTGTCGGTGCTGCGGGCGCTGCGGATCCTGCGGGTCTTGCGCGTGATCTCGGTCGCGCCGCGGCTGCGCCGGGTGGTCGAGGGCTTCGTCCGCGCGATCCCGGGGATGGGCAGCGTCTTCCTGCTGATGGCGCTCGTCTTCTACATCGGCGCCGTCATGTCCACGAAGCTCTTCGGCGAGAGCTTCCCGCAATGGTTCGGCACGCTTGGAGATTCGGCCTATTCGCTCTTCCAGATCATGACGCTGGAAAGCTGGTCGATGGGCATCGTCCGCCCGGTGATGGAGGTCTACCCCTATGCCTGGGCGTTCTTCGTGCCCTTCATCCTGGTGACGACCTTCGCGGTGGTGAACCTTCTCGTGGGCCTCATCGTGAACTCGATGCAGGACGCGCACCACGAGGAAGAGGGCGTGCGCACCGACGCCTACCGCGACGAGGTGCTCGAGCGGCTCGCGCGGATCGAGGAGCGCCTTTCAGACGCCGAGCGGCGCTGAAAACGCGCGCCGGATCGAGAAACCGCTACGCGGACCGCGCGGTTCGGGTTATGATCGCTGTCAACGACAACCCGGATCCGGGGACAGTGATGGCAGGCTTTCTACGCGTTCTTCTCGCGCTGGCAGTGGCGATCGGGCTTTCGGGCTGCGCCAGCAAGTTCCGCAGCTACGACGGGCCGGAAGTGACCCGCATCCTCGTCTTCAAGGAGGAGCGGCGGATGTATCTCATGCACCATGACGAGGTGCTGCGGGACTACGACATCGGCCTCGGGTTCAATCCGGTGGGTCACAAGCAGCGCGAGGGTGACGGACGCACGCCCGAGGGCGACTACTTCATCGACCGGCGCAACCCCAACAGCGAGTTCCACCTTTCGATCGGCATCTCCTATCCCGAGCCGCACGAGCGCATGGCCGCGTCGGAGGCGGGTGTCGATCCCGGCGGCGACATCTTCATTCACGGCCGGCCCTGGGAATACCGCAAGGGCGGGCGCGACTGGACGGCCGGCTGCATCGCCGTCACCAATCGCGAGATGGAAGAGATCTACGCGATGGTGAAGAACGGCACGCCGATCAGCATCCACGCAAGCAAACCCGGGCCGGTCCCCGTTCCCGTGAGGGCCGCGGCCGTCGCCCCGGGCTGAGCCGGGGTCACGTCGGCGGCGTGTCGCCGGCCGAACTTGCCGCCATCACGTCGCTGCCCGCGCCCATCACGAGTGTCCACCAGATCTTCCCGCCCGGCTCCTGGAACCAGGAGAAACCCATCTCCCGCGCCCGCGGCGCGAGGATGATGTCGCGGGTGTCGGGCTGTTCCATCCACGCGGCGAGCGTCTGCAATTCCGTCTCGTAGGTCTCCGAGATCGTCTCTCCCAGGAACTGCCCGTCATACCCCACGCGGCGCACCCGGTCGATCGGCGAGGAGCCGTCCGAGCCGAAATGCCACGGGCGGTTCTGCACCGACATGTCGCGCGCGTGGGTGGCGGCGGCGGCGTTCAGCCGATCGTCGAAGACGACTTCCGGAACGCCGGCGGCGGCGCGCAGGGAGTTGACCGAATCGAGCATGCGGAACTTGACGCGGGACACGTCGGCGTTGCCGATCCGGTAGACCTGCGGAAGAGGCTCGCCGTCCGGGCCGAGCCGGGGCGCGGCGGGCGGCGCCGGCGCGCAGGCGGAAAGCGCCATGAGAAGCGCGAAAAGCGGGGCGAGTACTCGTGTCATGGAACCTGTCTTCCTCAGCCTTCGGGTCGTGCCCGTCTAGCGCGATGGACGCTTGTTTCAAAGCCACTTCGCCCGGGATGGGCGCGCACACGACCGTTTGAATTGCGACTGCGGCATGGGCGACATATATTGCGCTTCGTTGCCGAAAGGTCGATCAATGGAGTCCGTCATGGTCAAGCTCGTCAAGTCCGGTTTCGATCGCCGCGCCTTCCTCGCAGGCGGCGCCGCGTTTCTGGGCGCGGGCCCCTCGATGGCGCAGGATCTCAACAGCGCCGCCACCATCGAGATGGAGGGCGACATCACGCAGGGTGTGCGCCGCAACATCTCGAGCTTTCGCTCGATGGACTGGCGGCCCTATTTCTCCGACCTGAACAAGGGCGCGATCCTCGTGGACATCACGTCGCGCGCGTTGCACTACTGGTCGGAGGACGAGGGCATCTATCGCCTCTACCCCACCTCGGTGCCGCTGAGCGAGGAGCTGACGCGCCGCGGGCGGACGCGTGTGACCCTAAAGGATCCCGAACCAGACTGGCGGCCGACGCCCTCGATGAAGGAGCGCAATCCCGAGTGGCCGGATTACGTGCCCCCGGGGCCGGACAACCCGATGGGAACCCGCGCGCTGCACCTGTCCTGGACCTACTACCGGATCCACGGCACGCACGACACGCGCAAGATCGGGCGCCGCTCGTCGTCGGGCTGC
>CAZPCU010000136.1:0-6013 GCA_964585075.1 uncultured Rhodobacterales bacterium | reverse complement strand
CTCGCGGAGCACGGGATCGAGGTGGCCGCGGACCGGCCCGGGGTGGGCGCGAACCTGCAGGACCACCTGGAACTCTACATCCAGATGGCGGCGAGCCGGCCGGTGAGCCTCTATTCCTACTGGAGCCTGCCGGGGAAGGCCTGGGTGGGCGCGCGCTGGCTGTTCACGCGCAAGGGCCCCGGCGCCTCCAACCAGTTCGAGAGCGCAGCCTTCATCCGCTCCCGCGCCGGGGTGGAATACCCGGACATCCAGTACCACTTCCTGCCGCTAGCCGTGCGCTACGACGGCCAGGCGGCGGCGGAAGGCCATGGCTTCCAGGCCCATGTCGGGCCGATGCGATCGCCCTCGCGCGGTGCCGTCACGCTGCGCAGCGCGGACCCGGAGGCGCCGCCCCGCATCCTCTTCAACTACATGAGCGAGGCGCAGGACTGGGAGGATTTCCGCACCTGCATCCGCCTCACCCGGGAGATCTTCGCCCAGCCCGCCTTCGCGTCCTATCTCCGGCACGAGATCCAGCCGGGCGCGGAGGTGCAGAGCGACGGCGAGCTCGACGGATTCATCCGCGAACATGTCGAAAGCGCCTATCACCCTTGCGGCACGGCGCGGATGGGGCGGCGGGACGATCCGCAGGCGGTAGTGGATCCCGAGGGCCGGGTGATCGGCGTGGACGCGCTGCGCGTGGCCGACAGTTCGGTGTTTCCCCGGATCACCAACGGCAACCTGAACGCGCCGTCCATCCTCGTCGGCGAGAAGATGGCCGATCACGTGCTCGGCCGCGATCCGCTGCCGCGGGACAACCGCGCGCCCTGGATACATCCCGAATGGCGGACGCGCCAGCGTTAAGCATCGCCCTGGAAATCCCTTGATCTCGGCGGCTTGGCCCGCGAGATTAAGGGAATGTTAAGGGTTTGTTCGCTTCTCGTTCTCGGCCTGCTCGGGGGGCTCGCGGCCGCCGCGCCGCTCTCGGCCGGTCCGGCCGGGGTGGTGCGGGTGATCGACGGGGACACCGTTCTCGTCGGCGGCGAGAGGGTGCGGCTTCACGGGATCGATGCGCCCGAGCAGGATCAGACCTGCCGCCGCGCCGACGGCCGCGACTGGGCCTGCGGCGCCTGGGCCACGGCCGAGGCGCGCGCCCGCTTCGAGGGGCGGCGCGCGGTCTGCGCGGCGCGCGACCGGGACCGCTACGGCCGGATCGTGGCCCGTTGCGAGGCAGGCGGCGAGGACATGGGCGCGCGGCTCGTCGCGGTGGGTGCGGCCGTCGCCTACCGGCGCTACTCGCGCGACTACGTGCCCACGGAGCGCGCGGCGGCGCGGGCCGGGCGCGGCATCCATGGCAGCCGCCTTCTTCCGCCCGAAGCCCATCGTCGCGCGGAAAACCCCGCACCGGAGTCCGGCCCCGAGGGATGCCGCATCAAGGGCAACATCTCGCGCGATGGCGAACGGATCTATCACATGCCGGGCCAGCGCGACTATGCCGCGACGCGCATCAGCACGCGCCGGGGCGAGCGCTGGTTCTGCTCGGAACGAGAGGCCCGTGCGGCAGGATGGCGCCCGGCTCTCAGGTAAACGGACCGCGCTTGATCGAGGTCAAGGCCGCCGCGCTGCCGCCTTCTTAACCTGCCTGTCAGCCCAGGACACGGAGGAACGCGAGAGATGTCCCACACCCCGCACGAGCTGCACGAGGAGTTCCCGGAATTCGCCGCGAGGATCAGCACGCTGAAGCAGTCCGACGCGCATTTCGCGAAGCTCGCCGACCAGTATCACGAGATCAACAGGCAGGTGCACCGCGCCGAGACCAACGTGGAGCCGATGGAGGAGCTTGCCGAGATGCAGCTGCGCAAGCAGCGCGCCCAGATCAAGGACGAGATCTATTCCTACCTGAAGGCCGGCACCGAGGCCTGAGGCTCGCCGCGGGGCGGACCGACCGCGGTCCGCCCTGCGCTATCCCACCTCGTAGGGCAGGACGCCACGTGTATCCGGGTCGATCCTGAGATGGCGTTCGAGCGGCGGCACCGAGCGCTGGTGGCACTCGGTGCGCTCGCAGATCCGGCAGGATATCCCGATGGGCTCGAAGGCGCGGCCGTTCTCCACGTCGAGGTCGTCGGCGTAGACGAGCGCGCCCGCATGGGCCACCTCGCAGCCCAGCGCGATCGCGAAGCGGCGCGTCGGCGCGCCGAACCGCCCGCCGGGTTTCGAGACGTCGCGCGCCAGCGAGATGTAGCGCACGCCGTCCGGCGTCTCGGCGAGCTGGCGCAGGAAGCGCCCCGGCGTCTCGAAGGCGCGATGGACGTTCCAGAGGGGGCAGGCGCCCCCGAAGCGGGCGAACTGGAGCCGCGTCGCCGAGTGGCGCTTGGTGATGGTGCCCGCCTGGTCCACCCGGACGAAGAAGAAGGGGATGCCCTTGGCGCCGGGGCGCTGCAGGGTCGAGAGCCGGTGCGCCACCTGCTCGATCGACGCGCCGAAGCGGTGGGCGAGAAGCTCGAGGTCGTGGCGCGCCTCCCGCGCGGCGTCGAGGAAGGCGCCGTAGGGCATCATCGCCGCGCCCGCGAAATAGTTGGCGAGACCGATCTTGGCGATGGCGCGCGCCTCCCCGGTCTGGAACCGCGCGAGATCGAGCGTCGCCTCCAGGAGCGCGTCCTGCGTGAGCAGCGCGAGCTGCAGCAGCATCTGGAAGGTCTGCGTCTCGGGCGCGATCCGCGAGGAGAGCGCGAGGGTCCGGGCCTTCGGCTCGTAGCGGCGAAGCGCGTCCATGTCCGCGCGCGTGACCTTTACCCCGATCTCGGCCAGCCGCGCCTCGGCGCGCACGGCCATCGCCGCCCCGCCGTCGGCGGCGAAGCGTTCGGCCGCGCGATCCACCGCGTCGATGTAGTTGTCGCAGTAATGGAAGAAGTCGCGCACCTCCTCCCAGGCCGAAGGGCGCGCGCGGGCGTCCTCGCGCCCGAGCGCCTCGTCGAGCGAGGCCAGCCGCTCGTGGACTTCCCGGTAGGCGCGGTGCAGGCCGAGGAAGGCGCGGGCGAGGGCCGGCGCGTTGGAGGCGGCGAGCCTGAGGTCGGCCACCGGCGGCGGGTCGGCGAAGACGGGGTCGGCCAGCGCCTCGCGCATGTCCGAGACGAGCCGTTCCGCCTCGCCCGAGCCGAGCTCCGTCACGTCGAAGCCGAATTCCTCGGCCAGCGCCAGCACCACCGTGGTGGAGAGCGGGCGGTTGTTGTTCTCCATCTGGTTGAGGTAGGGCAGCGAGACGCCGAGCTTCGCGGCGAAAGCCTTCTGCGTCAGGCCGAGGCGCGTGCGGATCTCGCGGAGCTTGGCGCCGGCGTAGAGTTTCCTTGGCGGCATGGCGAGCGGGCTTTGCAGTTTCGCGTTTCGCGGAGGCTAGCTTTGCAAAGCACTTCTGCCAAGCCCGGTCAGAGACCGAGCTGCCGTTCTCGCCGGATGACGTAGAGGATGGAGGCGACACCGAGCGCCGCCGAGCCGCCCATGATGACGAGAAGCGGCGCCGCGCTCGATCCCGGGCCGAGGGCGAGGCCCGCGAGCGCCGAGAGCGCCGCGCCGCCGCCGATCATGATCGCCCCGCCCAGGCCGCTCGCCGAGCCCGCGAGATGCGGGCGCACCGAGAGCATGCCCGCGGTGGCGTTCGGGATCGACATGCCGTTGCCGAGGCCCACGAAGAACATGAAGCCGAAGAAGGTGACGGCCGAGGACGCCCCGGCCAGGACGACGGCGAGCGAGGCCGCGCTGCCGAGCGCCACGCAGGCGGTGCCCCAGAGGACCATGGCGTTGATGCCGAAACGCACCGAGGCCACGCCCGAGAGGAAATTGCCCAGGAAGTAGCCGACCGCGGGCGCCCCGAAGAAGATGCCGAGCTCCTGCGCGCTCAGCCCGTAGACTTCGGTGCCGACGAAGGGACCGCCGCCGAGATAGGCGAAGAAGGCGCCCGAGCCGAGCGCCGAGGCGAGGCAGTAGCCCCAGAAGCGCGGCGAGCGAAGCAGCTCGGGATATTGCCGGAACTGAGCCGCGAGGCTGATCTCGCCGCGCTGGCCGGTCTCGCCGAGATCAAGCCAGATGAGGGCGAAGACCGCGACGCCCATCCAGAAGAGCAGCCAGAAATTCGCCTGCCAGCCGAAGGCCGCGTCGAGGAAGCCGCCGATGGCGGGGCTGATCATCGGCACCACCGCCATGCCCATCGTCACGAAGGCGATCATGGAGCCCGCGCGCTCCGCCGGGACCATGTCGCGCACGACGGCGCGGCCGAGAACCATGCCCACCGCGGCGGAGGCCTGGATCATCCGGAAGATCAGGAAGACGGTCGCGTTGGGCGCCCAGACGCAGCCCAGCGTGGCGACGCAGAAGATGCCGAGCCCGACGAGGATGACCGGGCGTCGGCCGAGATTGTCCGCGATCGGCCCCACCAGCACCTGGATCACCGCGCTCACCGCGAGGTAGAGGCCGACCGAGAGCCCGATCACCGCCGAGGAGGTGCCGAAATGCTCCGCCATGGACGGCAGGCTCGGCAGGAAGACGTTCATCGCCATCGCCGACATGCCGGTCAGGGTGATGAGCGTGAAAAGGTGCGGTGGCGTCGTCCGGGACAGGAACCGGACCTCGGGCAGGGCGGGCATGCCGTACCGGTTAGGCCCGCGCCGCGCGATTGTCCATCTCGGCGCCCCGGCTCCGCGAGATTTGCTCATTTGCGGATTAGCGTGGCCGGCTTCGCAAGGCTTTGCAAATTTGCCCGTTTTTTCTTTTTCGCCCGGCAGCGCGGCGTTAAGGTCCGCCCGACCGGCACGGAGGGAGGCGTGATGAAGGACATCCTGCAGGAACTCGAGACCCGTCGCGGCGAGGCGCGCCTCGGCGGCGGCCAGAAGCGGATCGACAACCAGCACGCCAAGGGCAAGCTGACGGCGCGCGAGCGCATCGAACTCCTGCTCGACGAGGGCAGCTTCGAGGAGTTCGACATGTTTGTCACCCACCGCTGCACCGACTTCGGCATGGAGGAGTCGCGCCCCTACGGCGACGGCGTGGTGACCGGCTGGGGCACCATCAACGGCCGGCAGGTCTACGTCTTCGCCCAGGATTTCACGGTGCTCGGGGGCTCGCTCTCGGCCACCCACGCGATGAAGATCGTCAAGATCATGGACATGGCGATCCAGAACGGCGCGCCGGTGATCGGCATCAAGGACTCGGGCGGCGCGCGGATCCAGGAGGGCGTGGACAGCCTCGCCGGCTACGGCGACGTCTTCGACCGCAACATCCTGGCCTCTGGCGTCATTCCGCAGATCAGCGTCATCATGGGCCCCTGCGCGGGCGGAGCCGTGTATTCGCCGGCGATGACGGACTTCATCTTCATGGTGAAGGACTCCTCCTACATGTTCGTGACCGGCCCCGACGTGGTGAAGACGGTGACGAACGAGGTGGTCACCGCCGAGGAGCTCGGCGGCGCCACGACCCACACGCGCAAGTCCTCCGTGGCCGACGGCGCCTTCGAGAACGACGTCGAGGCGCTGGCCGAGATCCGGCGGCTCTTCGACTTCCTGCCGCTCAACAACCACGACGGGGTGCCGGTGCGGCCGTTCTTCGACGATCCCAAGCGCGTCGAGCCCTCCCTCGACACGCTCGTGCCCGAAAATCCGAACACGCCCTACGACATGAAGGAACTGATCCTCAAGGTCGCGGACGAGGGGGATTTCTACGAGATCCAGGAGGAGTTCGCGAAGAACATCATCACGGGCTTCATCCGCCTCGAGGGGCGGACGGTGGGCGTGGTGGCGAACCAGCCCATGGTGCTCGCCGGCTGCCTCGACATCGATTCGGCGCGCAAGGCCGCGCGTTTCGTGCGCTTCTGCGACGCCTTCGAGATCCCGCTGCTGACCTTCGTGGACGTCCCGGGCTTCCTGCCGGGGACGAAGCAGGAATACGACGGCATCATCAAGCACGGCGCGAAGCTTCTCTTCGCCTACGGGCAGGCGACGGTGCCGAAGGTCACCGTCATCACCCGCAAGGCCTATGGCGGCGCCTA
>CAZPCU010000135.1:268-6028 GCA_964585075.1 uncultured Rhodobacterales bacterium | reverse complement strand
TCGAAGGCGGCGATATGGGAGGCGATTGCCTCAACTTCGGCTGCGTGCCCTCCAAGGCGCTCATCGCCTCGGCGAAGGCGGCGCATGCCCTCGCCCATCCCGCCGCGCCCGGCGTGGCGCCTGTCCCGCCCCGCCCGGACTACGCCGCCGCGATGCAGGGGGTGCAGGACGTGATCGCCCGCATCGCGCCCCATGACAGCCAGGAGCGTTTCGAGGGCCTCGGCGTCCGGGTGATCCGGGCCTGGGCGCGCTTCCGCTCGCCCGACGAGGTGGAGGCGGGAGAGCACGTGATCCGGGCGCGCCGCATCGTCCTCGCGACAGGCTCCTCGCCCCTGGTCCCCCCGATTCCGGGCCTCGACGGCGTGCCCTATCTCACCAACGAGACGCTCTGGAACCTGCGCGAGCGGCCCGCGCATCTCCTCGTCATCGGCGGCGGACCGATCGGGATCGAGATGGCGCAGGCGCATCGCCGCCTCGGCGCCGAGGTGACCGTGGTGGAGGCCGCCCGCGCGCTCGGCCGCGAGGACCCGGAAGCCGCCGCGCTCGTGCTCGGCCGGCTCCGGGCGGAGGGCGTGGCGATCGAGGAGAACGCGCCCGCGGCCGAAGTGCGCGGCACGACCGGCGCGCTGGAGGTCGTCGCGGAGGACGGGCGGGTCTTCACCGGCAGTCACCTCCTCGTGGCGGTCGGGCGGCGGGCGAACACCGACAAGCTCGCTCTCGCGGCGGCGGGGATCGAAACGTCGCGGACGGGGGTCAAGGTGGACGCGCGGCTGCGCACGACGAACCGGCGCGTGTTCGCGATCGGCGACGTGGCCGGCGGGCTGCAGTTCACTCATGTCGCCGGCTACCACGCGGGCATCGTGATCCGCCAGGCCCTGCTCGGGCTGCCGGCGCGGGCGGAGACGTCTCACATCCCCCGTGTCACCTACGCCGAGCCCGAGCTCGCGCAGGTCGGACTGACCGAGGCGGAGGCGCGCGAGGCGCACGGCGACCGGCTGGAAACCGCGCGGTTCGACTACGCGGGCAACGACCGCGCGCTCGCCGAGCGCAAGCCCGAGGGCTTCATCAAGGTGATGGTCGTGCGCGGCAAGCCCGTGGGCGCGACCATCGTGGGCCACCAGGCGGGCGAGCACGTCAATCTCTGGGCGCTCGTCCTCGCCAATCGCCTCTCCATGAAGCAGGTCGCGGGCATGGTCTCTCCCTACCCGACCGTGGGGGAGATCTCGAAGCGCGCGGCCGGGGCCTATTTCTCGCCGAGGCTCTTTGATAATGCTCTGCTGAAGCGCGTCGTGGGCACGGTGCAGCGCTTCCTGCCCTGACGCCCCTCGACGGGACGGACATGCTCAGCTCGCTTTCGGGACGGTTCCTCATCCTCACCGTCATCTTCGTGATGATCGCCGAGGTGCTGATCTTCGTGCCCTCCGTGGCGCGCTACCGCGAGGACTTCCTGCTCGCCCGTCTCGAACGCGCGCAGATCGCCTCGCTCGCGCTGCTCGCCGCCGACATGATCGACCCCGAGCTCGAGTCCGAGCTTCTCGAGAACGCGGGAGTCTTCAACGTCGTGCTCCGCCGCGACGAGGCGCGCCAGCTCGCGCTCTCCTCGCCGATCCCGGGCCCGGTGGAGGCGACCTACGACCTGCGCGACCCGTCGCCCTTCGTTCTGATCCGCGACGCGCTGGCCCGCCTCGCCGACCCCGAGGACCGGGTGATCCGCGTCATCGGCGCGCCGCTCCGGGAGGGCGGTCTGCTCATCGAGGTCACGATGCAGACCGCGCAGCTCCGCGCGGCCATGATCGACTACGGCCTGCGCATCCTGGCGCTCTCGGCGGTGATCTCGGGGGTGACGGCGGGGCTCCTGTTTCTGGCCGTCCGCGCGATCCTGGTGAAGCCGATCGAGCGCCTCGTCGGCCACATGCGGCGCTATGCCGAGGCCCCGGAGGACGCGAGCCGGATCATCCGTCCCGGCGCGGGCGTGCGCGAGCTGCGCGATGCGGAGGACGCGCTCGCGCGGATGCAGACCGAACTCACCCAGGCGCTGCGCCAGAAGGAGCGGCTGGCGCGGCTCGGCCAGGCGGTGGCCAAGATCAGCCACGACCTGCGCAACATCCTGACCTCGGCGCAGCTCTTCACCGACCGGATCGAGGGCAGCGAGGACCCGATGGTGCGGCGCATGGCGCCCAAGCTCGTGAACTCCATCCGCCGGGCGGTCGGCCTCACCGAGAACGTGCTCGCCTTCGGCCGCGCCGAGGAGCCGCCGCCCACGCTCACCCGCGTGCCGCTCGCCCAGCTCGTCTCGGACGTGCTGGACGGCGAGCGCCTGGCGGTGGAGGACCACCAGGAAGTCAGCTTCTCCGAGGACGTGCCCGCCACCCTCGCCGTGCGCGCCGACCCGGAACAGCTCCACCGCACGCTCTCGAACCTCGTGCGCAACGCGCGCCAGGCGATCGCCGGTTCCGGACGGCCGGGCGAGATCTGCATCTCCGCCCGGGAAGAGGAGGACAGCTGGGTGATCTCGGTGGCCGACACGGGGCCGGGGTTGCCACCCAAGGCGCAGGAGCACCTCTTCACGCCCTTCCAGGGCGGCGCGCGGAAGGGCGGATCCGGACTCGGCCTCGCGATCGCCGCGGAGCTGATGCGCGGGCACGGGGGCGCGCTGGAACTGGCCCGGACCGGCCCCGAGGGCACCTGTTTCACCATCCGGCTTCCCCGCGGGGACTGGGGCTGAGCCCGAATTTCCCCTTGCACCCGCCGGCCCCTGCCGCTATCCCCCGCGCTACCGCGCACCGGTAGCTCAGCTGGATAGAGTACCTGACTACGAATCAGGGGGTCGGGGGTTCGAATCCTCCCCGGTGCGCCACCTCTCCCCCAGGCCATTTATATCGCGCTACTCGCCGCGCTCGTCCGGAAACGAGGCCGTCCGGCTTCCAGGGGTCTGGTGCTGTTCCGTCGCGGACAGCTTCACGCGCCGCCCGCGCGAACCATTGGTGAGCCGCTTCTCCATCTTGACCGGCGGCCCTGTCCCGCCGGACCGCCGTCGCTCAGCCCTGCAGGGAAAAACCCTCTGCAAGCCGGAAGGAGGCGCGCCGGACCCGACAGTTTTCGCAGACGCAGCAGGCGGATGGCATTGGCAACGGGCGCAGACCCACCTTCGCGGCCTTGCGCCCGGGCCGTCTTCGTCCGCTCTGCGCAGGCTGATGCGATGCCGCCAGTTCACCCGCCGGGATCGGGAAGGCTATCCTCCCTTGAACAGCACCAGATCGATTTCCACGAGCGCGTCGCGCCCGAGCTTCGCCACGCCGACGGTCGTGCGCGAGGGCATCGTGGCCTCGTCGTCGTAGTAGCGGTGGAAGACCGCGTTCATGTCGGCATAGTCGCGGTTGAAGTTCGAGAGGAATATCCGTGCGAACACCGTGTCGGAGAAGTCGTATTCCGCTGCGGCGAGGATGATCTCGAGGTTGCGGAACGCCATCTCCGTCTGCGCGGCGATGCCTTCGGGCAGGGGGCCGGCCGGGTCGTCGGGGTTCACCGGCAACTGTCCGGTCACGTAGAGCCAGCCGCCTGCCTCGACGGCGTGGCTGTAGCGGGCCGTCGGCGGCGGGGGCGCGGCGCCTTCCGCCATGATGTGTCGCTTGGCCGTCATGTCTGTCCTTTCCTTGTCTCAGGCCCGCGCCGTTTCCTCGGGCACCGTCGCCTCGGAGAGAAGCGCCCTCGCCAGCCGCGCGCAATGCGCCGAGAGTTCCGGCACGCCGACCACCTCCCAGAAGACGCCGCGGGTGAGCGGGCCGGCGGCGCGGAGCGCGGGCTGCGGGTGACCGGCGCGGTCGCGCAGGCGGTAGGCGTCATCCACGTCGAGGCCGAGGCGGTGCGGGTCGGGCCGTGCGCTGCCCGAGGCGAACAGGCCCTGCAGCAACGGCTCGTCGCGGCGGGTGATGTCGGCGCAGGGACCGAGGCAGTTGACCACCGCGTCCGCGGCGATTCTTTCGTGGTGGCCGCCGCGCGGGCGAAGCGCCACCTCGAGGGCCTCGCCCTTCGCGGAAAGGCCGGCGAGGGCGGCGGCCCGGATCTCGAGCCGCCCGTCGCGCCGCGCTGCGTCCAGGCGTGCGGCGAGTTGCGGCGCGATGCGAAAGCGGTGGACGTCCCATGCGGCGCGCAGCCGATGCAGCGCGCGGGCCTGCTCGGAGACGGACCAGCCCTGCCAGATCGGTTCGGCCGAGCGGCGCAGTCCCTCGATGGCGAGGTGCCAGTCGCGGCCCGCCCCGCGCTCGCGTGCGACCATCTCGCGCGCGAGCCTCAGGCCGGCGCGGGCGGTGGCCGGATAGCTCTCGGGCGGCACTGGCGTCACAGGTGCGAAAGCGCCGTGCCCGCGGGGCAACAGCCCCCGGCGCGACAGCGCGACAACCGGTCCGCGATGGCCGCGCGCGAACAGACCCGCGACGACGTCGACCATCGTCAGCCCGGTGCCCAGCACGACGACGCGGGCCTCGGGCGGGATGGCGGCGAGGCGGGCGGTGTCCCACGGATCGGCGTGGTAGCCCGGGTGGCGCGCGGCCTCCGGCGCGGGCGCCAGGGGCAGCACGGGCCGGTCGTGGCTGATGGCCAGAACCGCCCGGTCGGCCCGGATCGTCCGGCCGCTCTCGAGCACCGCTTCGGCGCCCTCCGCCGCCGGGCGAAGCGCCACCGCCCGGCCGCGGACGTGCTCCAGCCGGCTGCCGGGCGGGGCCGCTGCGGCGGCCTCGGCCAGGAGATCGGCCATGAAGGCGCCGAAATCGGCGCGGCGGCTGTAGTGGCGGCCCGTCCCGTCCTCGCCCTCCGGGTCGGCCTGGCGCCGCCCCGTCCGCTCCAGCCACAGGGTGAAGGCGCGCGGCGCTTCGGCCAGCACCGTCATGTTGTCGGAGGGCACGTTTATGCGATGATCGCGGTCGTCGGTCCCGTAGGCGAGGCCGGCGCCGAGCGTGGCGCGCGGTTCCACCACTGTCACCGCGATCGGTGCGCGCGCCCTGCGGAGGAGGTGGACGGCGAGCGCCGCGCCGGCGAAGCCGCCTCCGAGGATGAGCACGTGCCGCGCCATCAGTATTGTTCTTCCGGCATGTGCAGCACGAGGCCGTCGAGCGCCGCCGTCAGCGTGATCTGGCATGCCAGGCGGCTGTTCTCGGCCACGTCGTCGCGGATCGAGAGCAGGTCGTCCTCGCCCGGGCCGGCGGGGCCGACGGCGTCGCGCCATTCCGGCGGCACGTAGACGTGGCAGGTGCAGCAACTGCACGAACCGCCGCAATCGCCGAGGATGCCGGCGATCCCGTTGTGGACGGCGGCGGTCATGGCGTTGGTGCCGGGCTCGGCGTCGACGGTGCGGGCCGCTCCGTCCTGTGCGACATAGGTGACTTTGGGCATCTCTTTTCTCGTCAGTCTGTTCGGGGTCAGCCGCGCGCCAGGCGGGCGCGCTCGGCATCGGTGAACTCGGCCGCCTCGGCCGCGGCGGCGAGGTGCCGCTCGAGCCGGGTGCCGATCTCGCGCAGGCCGGGGTCGTCGCGGCTCCGCGGGCGGGGCGCGGCAATGTCGAGCGTCTCGGCGATGCGCCCCGGCTGGCCGGTGAAGAGCACCAGCCGGTCGGCCAGCGTCAGCGCTTCGTCGAGGTCGTGGGTGACCATGACCACGGTGGCGCCGCTGTCGCGCCAGGTCGACAGCAGATAGGCCTGCATGATCTTGCGGGTCTGGTGGTCGAGCGCGCCGAAGGGCTCGTCCATCAGCAGCAGCTTGGGCTGG
>CAZPCU010000135.1:0-258 GCA_964585075.1 uncultured Rhodobacterales bacterium | reverse complement strand
TGCCACCCGGAGCGTCGATCGACGGCGACAACGTGTTGCGCTGGGAGCCGCAAGCGCCGTCGGCGGCTTTCTCGCGAAGTCCGACAGGCCGACCTTTGCCAGAAGCTCGCGCGCCCGGGCCAGCGCCTCGCGCCGCGCCATGCCGCGGGACCGCAGGCCGTAGGCGACATTCGCCTCGGTCGTCATCCAGGGAAACAGGTTGTGCTGCTGGAAGATCAGCGCGGTGTCGCGGCTGGGGCCGGTGACCTGCCGGCCATC
>CAZPCU010000134.1:0-6035 GCA_964585075.1 uncultured Rhodobacterales bacterium | reverse complement strand
AGGCGGTCCATCCGGCTCATGGTGACGGCGTGGTGGGTGATGATCAGGAAGCGCGTGTCGGTGCGGCGGCACATCTCGTCCAGCAGGTCGCAGAAGCGGCCGACATTGGCGTCGTCGAGCGGCGCGTCGACCTCGTCGAGCACGCAGATCGGCGCCGGGTTGGCCAGGAACACCGCAAAGATCAGCGCCAGCGCCGTCAGCGTCTGCTCGCCCCCCGACAGGAGCGACAGCGACGACAGCTTCTTGCCCGGCGGCTGGCACATGATCTCGAGCCCGGCCTCGAGCGGATCGTCGGATTCCACCATGACGAGGCGCGCCTCGCCGCCGCCGAAGAGATGGGTGAAGAGCATGGTGAAATTGGCGTTCACCTGCTCGAAGGCGGTGAGCAGTCGCTCGCGCCCTTCGCGGTTGAGGCTCGCGATCCCGTTGCGCAGCGCGCGGACGGCTTCCTCGAGGTCGGCCTTCTCGCTCACCAGCTCGTCGTGCTCGGCCTGCACCTCGCGCGCGTCCTCCTCGGCGCGCAGGTTCACCGCGCCGAGCGCGTCGCGCTGGCGTTTCAGCCGGCCGATCTCGGTTTCCAGCGCGTCGGCGGCCGGCATGGCCTCGGGATCGGCGTCCAGCGTATCCAGAAGCGACTCGGGCGTCGTCTCGAGCTCCTCGGCGATGCGCTCGGCAGCGGCGGCGACCGTCTCGGCGGCCGCTTCCGCACGGGCTTCCGCCGAGGCGCGCGCCTCTCGGGCGGCACCCGCGGCGCGCTCGGCCTCCCGCTCGGCCGCGACGGCCTCGCGGAGCCGCCCCTCGCCGGCGGAGAGAGCGTCGGCCGCCGCTGCGCGCCTGGCCTCCGCGCCGGTGATCGCCTCGGCGAGCTCCTCGCGCCGGGCGGCCACGGAGGCCGGACGGTCCTCTGCCTCGGCCAGCTCCGCCTCGGCCTCGGTCCGGCGCTCCGTGAGCTCGGCGCTCCGCGCCTCGGCGGTCTCGAGTCGGTGCCGCCACCCGGAAAGCTCCTTCTGCACGGTCTGGGTGCGGGCGATCCGCGCCTCGCCCTCGCGCTTGACCTGGTCATGCGCGGCGCGCGCGGCGAGGCTCGCCCGCCGGGCGTCCTCCACCTCCTGTTTCGCGGCCTCGGCCCGGGTGCGCGCGGCGTCGAGATCCTCGAGCCCGGCGAGCGCGGCCTCGGCCTCGGCGAGACGGGCGCGCGCTGCCTCGGCCTCTTCGGCGTGGCGCTCGGCGGCCATTGTGAGGCTTTCGAGCTTGCCCTCGGACAGGTTGCGCTCGGCCTCCGCCCGGCTCATGGCGCGGGCGGCCTCGGCGGCGGCGGCGTCGGCCTCGCGGCGGGCGTCGCGCGCGGCACGATCGGCCTCGGTGAGCTCCTTCAGCCGCGCGGTGAGGCGCTCATGGGCGACCCGCGCGCCCTCGGCGCGGGCGTCGGCGCGCGCCTTCTCCTGCTTGAGCTCTTCCAGCCGGTTGAGTTGCTGGAGGCGCAGCGCGGCCGCGGTGGGCGCGTCCTCGGCGCGGGCGCGGAAGCCGTCCCAGCGCCAGAGATCGCCTTCCGGGCTGACGAGGCGCTGACCGGGGCGCAGGAGAGGCTGAAGGCGCTCGGCGTCCTCGGGCATGGCGAGGCCGATCTGCGCCATCCGGCGCTGGAGCACGTCGGGCACGGAGACATGCCGGCTGAGCGGGGTCACGCCCTCGGGCAGGGGCTGCTCGGCGTCGTAGGGGGGCATCGCCGCCCAGCCGGAACCCGCGCCCTGGGTCTCCGGGGCGCGGAGATCGTCGGCGAGCGCGGCGCCCAGCGCGCGCTCGAAGCCCTGCTCCACCTGCAGCCGGTCGAGGATCTGCCCCCCCTCGGCGGTGTCCCGGGCGACGAGCCGGGCGAGCGCGGCGATCTCGGCCTCGAGCGCGGCCACCTCCCCCTCGGCGGCGCTGCGCTCGGCGCGGACCTCCGCCTCGCGCGAGGCCGCCTCGGCCCGTGCCTCGTCGGCCCTGGCGAGCGCCGCCTCGGCGCGCTCGGCGGTGGCGGCGGCGGCGGCGGCCTCCGCCTCGGCGGTCTCGAGGCCGCGGGCGGCCCGGGCGAGGCGGTCCTCGTGCAGTGCGGCCTCCTCCGCGGCCGAGGCCGCGGCCGCCTCGCTCCGCTCGGCGGTCTTGCGGGCGTCCTCGACCGCGCGTGTTGCCGAATGGTGCCGGGCAGAAAGGCGCGCCACCTCCTCGGAAAGCTCCTGCAGCGCCGCCTCTCGGGCGCGCAGGGTTTCCGCCGCGGCGGAAGCGGCCGCGGCGGCGTCCTCCAGCCGCGCCTCGTGGCCCTCGCCCGCGCGGGCGAGTTCGCCGGCCTCCCACTCGAGCTGGGCGATGGTCTCGCCTGCGTCGCGGTTCAGCCCGGCCTCGCGCTCGATGTCGCGGGCGAGCTGGGCGATCCGCGCCGTGAGCGTCTCCACCGCGGCGCGGGCGCGTTCTTCCTCCTCGGCGATCTGGTCGCGCTCCACGACGAGGCGCTGCAGCACGGCGGAGGCGATCGCCTCTTCCTCCCGCAGGGGCGGCAGCGCGGACTCCGCCTCCTCGCGAATCGTCGCGGCCTTGCGCGCCTCGGCCTCGGCGCGGGCAGCTTCCGTCATCCGCTCGCGCAGCGCCTCGTCGGCCCCGCGCCGCGCCTCCTCGGCGTCGCGCCAGCGGCGATAGAGCAACAATCCTTCCGCCTGACGCAGCTCTGCGCCGAGCGCCCGGTAGCGGGCCGCCTGCTTCGCCTGGCGCGCGAGCTGGGCGAGCTGGCCCGCGAGCTGCTCGACCACGTCGTCCACCCGCGCGAGATTGGCCTCCGTCGCACGGAGCTTCAGCTCCGCCTCGTGGCGCCGCTGGTAGAGGCCGGAGATGCCGGCCGCCTCTTCCAGCACGCGCCTGCGGTTCTGCGGCTTGGCGTTGATGAGCTCGGAGATCTGGCCCTGCCGGACGAGCGCGGGCGAATGCGCGCCGGTGGAGGCGTCGGCGAAGAGCATCTGCACGTCCCGCGCGCGGACCTCGCGCGCGTTGGCCTTGTAGGCCGAGCCCACCTCGCGGGTGATGCGGCGCGTGATCTCGAGCAGGTCGCTGTCGTTGAAACCCGCCGGCGCGAGACGCTCGGAATTGTCGAGTTGCAGGCTGACCTCGGCGAAGTTCCGGGCCGGGCGCTTCGCCGTTCCCGCGAAGATCACGTCCTCCATGCCGCCGCCGCGCATCGCCGTCGGACGATTCTCGCCCATGACCCAGCGCAGCGCCTCGAGAAGGTTCGACTTGCCGCAGCCATTGGGGCCGACGATCCCGGTGAGGCCGTCGGCGATGACGAGCTCGGTCGGATCCACGAAGCTCTTGAAGCCGGTCAGTCTCAGGCGGTTGAAGCGCAAGGCGGAGAGCCTCCGGGCTGATTCAGTGCTGGGCGCCAGTCTGCGGGGCGCGAGGCGGGGCTGTCAATCTTCAGACCCTGCATCTGGGTAAGGAAGCCAGAATTGTCCACAAGATGTTGACGGGATCTCCGGCCATCGCCGGCCTGCTTGACGGGCCGGGCGGGCTGCGCAAGCTTGCCTTCTGGACAGCGCGAGGAGACGTCATGGCGATCATCGTGGAACCCGGCGATCCACGCGCGCCGGAGATCCGGGCCCTGATCGAGGAGAGCGCCGCCCAGATGGCCCGCCTCTTCCCCGCGGAGCACAATCATCATCTCGGCATCGACGCGCTTCGCGGCCCGGACATCCGCTTCTTCGTCGCCCGCGAATACGACACGACGCTCGGCTGCGCGGCCCTCGCGCAGCGTCAGGGCTACGGCGAGGTGAAGGCCATGTTCACCGCGCCCTTCGCCCGCGGACAGGGCGTGGCCCGGCGGCTCCTCGAACGGATCGAGCTGGAAGCGCGCCATCTCGACATGCCCTGCCTGCGGCTGGAGACCGGGGACGCGCTCCGCGAAGCCATCGCGCTTTACGAGAGCGCGGGGTTCACCCGGCGCGGCCCGTTCGGCGACTACGAGGAGAACGGCAGCAGCGTCTTCATGGAGAAGCCCCTGCACTGACCGGGCAGTCGAGCGTGGCGCGCACGACGGAGGGATCGCCGGTGAGGCTGTCCGCCCGGCATCCCGTGGCGCGCCGGATCGCGAGGGCGGCGGCATGGGCGACCTCCCCGTAGGACGGGAAGGCCGCGGCGTCGAGGCGGATCGCCTCGGCGATGTCGCCCCGCACGCGCACGTCGAAGACATGGCCGCCCGCGGCCACGCGCGCCGCCGGAAGACCGACGAAACCGCGCCCCGGCGTGTCGCAGGCGGCGACCAGCAGCACCGCCGCACAGATCATCGTTTTGAGCCGCATCAAGGCGAGCCAAGCGCAGCAGGGTTAACAGCCGGTTAGCGTAACCGATGCCTCGGGTCTTTACATTCCGTTTTTCGCATGTATATCATATTCCAATGTCGGAATACGAAAGGATCGAGCCGATGTCAGACCATCTCGCGAAACCGGCGGACAAGTATTCTCCGCTCTACTTCCTCGCCTCCCTGGGGGCGGGCGGCATCGCCGTCACCTTCTTCATGTTCCTGATGTTCTGGGTGCCGCACCCGGGCCAGCCAGTGCCGGTGTTCGAGGACATCGCGCAAGCCTTCGCCGCGGGCGGGCTCGCCATGCAGGCGGCCATCGCCGTCGCGGTGGCGGGCATCGCGGTCTTCGCCTTCCTGAACCTCAAGTCGCTCGCCTGGAACCTGCGCGCCTTCGCGTCCTTCCGTCGGACGGAAGCCTATGAGCGCCTCCGCGCTTCCAACGCCGAGACGACGCTTCTGGCGATGCCGCTCGCGCTCGCCATGAGCATCAATGTGGGCTTCATCCTCGGCCTCGTCTTCGTGCCCGGCCTCTGGTCGGTCGTGGAGTATCTCTTCCCGGCCGCCATGGTCGCCTTCCTGCTCGTGGGCGTGCTCGCCTTCCGCCAGATCGCCGACTTCCTGGGCCGGGTGCTTAGCGAGGGCGGCGTCTTCGACGTGACGGCGCACAATTCCTTCGCGCAGCTCCTGCCCGCCTTCGCGCTTTCCATGGTGGGCGTGGGATTCGCCGCCCCCGCGGCGATGAGCGGCACGACACTGACGGTGGGCACCAGCCTCGTGCTTTCCACCTTCTTCGGCATCACCGCCGCGCTCTACGCGGTGATCGCGGCCATCACCGCCTTCAACTCGATGCTGCATTACGGGACCGCGAAGGAATCCGGGCCGACGCTCATGGTCGTCGTGCCGATCATGACCGTCCTCGGCATCCTGTTCCTGCGCCAGGAGCACGGCCTTCACGCCGTCTTCGGCGCCGAGGCGAACCCGGGCGAGACAATGGTGTTCCTCGCGCGGCTTCTCGCCGTGCAGCTCGTCTTCCTGGGCCTCGGGATGCTGGTTCTGCTGCGCCAGGGCTACTTCGACGACTTCGTGATCGGGTCCAAGACCTCGCCCGGCTCCTACGCGCTGGTGTGCCCGGCGGTGGCGCTTTCGGTGATGGGCCAGTTCTTCATCAACAAGGGTCTCGTGGGCGCGGGCGTGGTGGAGCAGTTCTCCGCCGGCTACTGGGCGCTGACATCGCTGGCGCTGGCCGCGCAGCTCGTGGCGATCGCGCTGGTGCTCCGGCTCAACCGCCAGCACTTCACGCCCACTCAAGGCGCGGCCGTGCCCGCGGAGTGAGCCGCCCCGTCCCCTGACGGCCAGGGGCGCGCCGAGCCGGCGCGCCCTTTTCCTTTCCGGTAACGGCGCCCGCCGGGCGCGTTCCGAAAGCGCGGAGCGGCATCTCCCTTGCATCGTCGAACGCGACTTGCGCCGCGCAACGCCACCGCCACCGCATCCGCGCCGGGCACGGCCGGCGCATCGATATGGCCGAGGCCCGCCGCGCGGGCGAGCACGGCCCGCCACCCAGCCAGCATGGCGTCGATCTCGGCCAGGAGTTCGGCCTCGGGTGCGCCCTCCGCCGCCGAGCGGAAGATCAGCCCCACCGTCTCGGGCAAGGCCGGCTCGGGCAAGGCAGGCTCGGCCGCCGCGGCACCAGCCAGCGCCTCGGAACCGATTT
>CAZPCU010000133.1:0-6056 GCA_964585075.1 uncultured Rhodobacterales bacterium | reverse complement strand
AACTGGATGAAGAGCGGCGAGCCCCGGAAGACGAGGATGAACCACTCCGACGGCTTGCGCAGCCAGGCCGAGCGCGCCGCCTTGCCCATCGCCACCGCCACGGCGAGGAAGAACCCGGAGGCCAGCGCCAGAACGCCGAAATAGACGTTCCAGATCAGCCCCGAGCCGATCAGCGTGACCTGCTGGCAGAGCGTGAAGTTGTCGCGCGGGAGCAGCCGCTCGCCGATCCCGACCGAGCGGAGCGCGTAGTCCCCGATCGTCTCCCAGCAGCTCATGCGCCCGCCCTGCGCTGGGCCTCGCCCTGCGCCGTTGCCTGGCCGCGGCTGAGCCGCACCGTCAGCCGCTCGAGCAGGATCTCGGAGACCCGTGTGAAGGCGAGGTAGAAGACGAGCAGCGCGAGGAAGTACCACATCCGCCAGTCGCCATGGGGGTAGTCGGTGAAGCGCGCGGTCTTGGCGCCGCCGAGCTCGCGCGCCCAGTAGACGATGTCCTCCACGCCGAGCAGGAAGAGAAGCGGCGTGGCCTTGATGAGCACCATCCAGAGGTTGGAAAGCCCGGGCAGGGCGTAGATCCACATCTGCGGCACCAGGATGCGCCAGAACGCCTGCCGGCGCGTCATGCCGTAGGCTTCGGCGGTTTCGATCTGGGCGCGCGGCACGGCGCGCATCGCGCCGTAGAGCACGTTGGCCGCGAAGGCGCCGAAGACGATGGCGAAGGTCAGCACCGCGAGGAAGAAGCCGTAGACCTCGTGCTTCCATTGCGGCGCGTTGCCGAGGGGCAGCTTGGCGTCGGGACAGACCACGAAGTCGTTGCCCTGACGGACGGGCTCGGTCCAGCCCGGGCAGAGCGCCTGGTGGCGGAGCCACTCGAAGCCCTGGTCGAGCGCGATCACGAAGAAGAGGAAGAAGGCGATGTCGGGCACGCCCCGTACCACCGCGATGTAGCCGCGCCCGAGCCAGGCCACCGGAAGGATGCGCGACCGCGCCGCCGAGGCGCCGGCGAATCCGAAGGCCAGCGCCGTGGGCGCCGTGATGGCGAGCAGGGTGAGGACCGTGCCGAACGCCGCGTAGAACGCCATGTGCTTGCCCGTCGTGAGGTAACAGGCAAGCCACCGGACGGTCCCGAGGCTCTCGGGGTCGGTGCAGAACGAAAAGATGGGCTCACTCCATCGCGGAAGCGGGGCGGACCGCGCGGCCCGCCCCGGTCACGGGGATCAGAACTGGGAAGAGACGTCCCACTTCGCGATGAGTTCGTTCAGCGAACCGTCGTCCTTCATGGACTGGATGGCCGCGTCGAACGTCTCGCGCAGCTCCTGGTCGCTTTCGCGGAAGCCCATGCCGACGCCGCCGCCGAGCGGCACGTCGGGGCCCACGAACATGAGGTCCGGATCCTCCTCCACGATCGGCGCGAGGTAGGACTTGTCGGCGAGCACCGCGTCCGCCTCGCCGTTCTTCACCGCGGCGATGGTCTCGTCCGGGGACGCGAACTCGACGAGGGTGGCGCCGGTCTCGGCGATGTAGCCGGCCTGGATCGTGCCCGTCTGGGCCGCGATCACGCCGCCCTCGACGTCCACGCCCTCGGACACGGCCGCATAGGCCGACGGGTCGGGCGGGGTGTAGTTCTGCGAGAAGTCGATGACCTCGTCGCGCTCGTCGGTGATCGACATGCCCGCGATGATGGCGTCGTAGTTGCCCGAGACGAGATTCGGGATGATCGAATCCCAGTCGTTCGTCACCCACTCGCAGGTCAGATCGGCGCGGCGGCAGAGCTCGTCGCCGAGCTCGCGCTCGAAGCCGTCCACCTCGCCCGCGTCGTTGAGGAAGTTCCACGGGGGGTAGGCGCCCTCGGTGCCGAGGCGCACGACGTCCTGGGCGCCGGCGAGCCCCGCGCTCAGCGCCAGGGCCGCGGTTGCGAGGATCATTTTCTTCATGGTCGGTCTCCCTCTGGTTGGACTGGTGATGGTCTGGCCGGCCGCTCTCAGGCGGCCTGGGTCGAGGACAGGAAGCCCCTCAGCCGCTCGGAGTCCGGCTGGCCGAACAGGGTCTCGGGCGGGCCTTCCTCCTCGATCCGCCCCTGGTGGAGAAATACAACGTGGTCAGAGACATCGGCGGCCATCTTCATGTCATGCGTGACGATGAGCATGGTGCGGCCCTCCTGCGCGAGATCCTTGATCACGCGCACGACCTCCTGCTCGAGTTCCGGGTCGAGCGCGGAGGTGGGCTCGTCGAAGAGAAGCGCCTCGGGCTCCATGCAGAGCGCCCGGGCGATCGCCGCGCGCTGCTGCTGCCCGCCCGAAAGCTGCGCGGGCCAGTTGTCGGCCTTGTCGCCGATGCCGACCTTGTCGAGATAGCCGCGCGCCGCCGCCTCGACCTCCTCGCGGTCGCGGCCGAGCACGGTGACGGGCGCCTCCATCACGTTCTGCAGCACCGTCATGTGCGCCCAGAGATTGAACTGCTGGAACACCATGGAAAGGTTCGTGCGGATCCGCAGCACCTGCTTCGGGTCGGCGGGGTGACGGTGCAGGCCCGTCCCCTTCCACTTCACCGGCTCGCCCTTGAAGAGGATATCGCCCTGCTGGCTGTCCTCCAGCAGGTTGGCGCAGCGCAGCAGCGTGGATTTCCCCGAGCCCGAGGAGCCGATCAGCGAGACGACGTCGCCGCGCCGCGCGGTGATGTCCACGCCCTTGATGACCTCGAGCTCGCCGTAGCTCTTGTGCAGGTCCCGGATCTCGATGACGGGGTCGGTCTCGGACAAGGCTCGCCTTCGCGCTGGTTCCACGGTTCCGGTTACTAGGGCCGAAAACATGCGCCGATGCAATGCGCAACCCGGCGGAAAGGGGGCGCGCGACGGCGATTCGCCCGCTCAGGCCGCCGTTTCGGGCGCTGCAGGCGTGGGCACGTCCAGGTAGGAGCCGGCCGGAATCGCGACGATCCCCGCGAGGCCGAGGCAGGCGCGGTCGGCCGGGTCGAGCCGCGCCACCGCGCGGCGCACGGCCGCGAGGATCGGGCCCGGGTCGCGGCCTCGCGCCGTGATGAGGGGCAGGCCCGGGGTGGGGCGCGTCCGGCCGAGCACGCGGAGCGCGCGGGCGAATGCGTCATGGGCTTCGATCAGCCGCCATGTCTGCGCGTCGAGGGCCGTGAAATCCGCCCGCCCCTCTGCCACGGCGCGGGCCGAGGCGGCGTGCGCGCCGGTCCGCAGGAGCGGCCCGAAGGCGAGGTCCGCCTCCGCCATGTGCTGCGCCGGCGCCGCCCAGCCCGACTGCGACAACGGCTCGTTGTAGGCGAAGCGCCGCCCGGCGAAGTGCTCCAGTTCGCCCGGATCGTCGCACCGCGCCACGAAGACCGAGCGGTAATGGCCCGGCGGGCAGCCTTCGAGGGCGTAGTCGGGCGTGCCCACCAGCCGAACCCGGTCATGCAGGCGGGCGCGGAACGGGTAGCCGCAGGTCTGGGCGAGCAGCAGCTCCGGGTCCTCCCAGATCTCCCAGACGTCGCGGCCGCGGGTGAGCGCCTCGGGGCCGTAGCCCAGCTCCGCGCGGATCGCCTGCCAGAGCCTGTCGTTCGCCGCCGCCGTCTCGGGGCGGTCGTACATGGGCAGCGCGGCGATCACCCTTCGGCCTTCACCCGCTGGCGGGCCAGCGCGCTGTCCACGTCGGAGACGCCGAGCAGGTTCGTCACCAGGCGCAACAGCGCGTCCTCGTCGTGCTCCCGCCGGCCGTCGGCGAGCACGACCCGCCAGAGCGCCTCGATCACGGCGCGGCGCTCCTCGTAGGGCACGGCCTCCTTGATGGCGCGGGTGAAGCGCACCGTGTCCGGCGCCTCGGCCTCGGCGGCCTCGCCCTCCGTCCGCAGCTGCGCCGCCTCGTCGGCGGAGAGGTGATATCGCTCCTCCACGATACGGGTGATGAGCGTGCGTTCCTCGTCGGCGTAATCGCCGTCCGAGCGCGCCACGCGCACCAGGAGAGAGGTGAGCGCCAGCCGCGCGTCGGCGTCGGGCAGCGACTCGGGGGTATGGCCGGAAAGGCGCTTGAAGAAATCTGCGAACATGGACCGAGATATAGCCGCGCGAGGACGTCGGGCCAATGGTCAGCGGATCGTGCGCGCGCTCGCCCGGGCCTCGGCGCTGTCGTATTCGCTGATGCCGAGCGCCGCCTCGATCGCCGCGACGGCCGCCTCCTCGTGCTCCTCGGCCTCGCCGTCGGCCATCATCACCTCCCAGAGCGCGCCGACCATGCCGAGCCGCTCGGGGTAGGCCACGGTCTCGCGGATGACCCGGGCGAGGCGCTCCATGTCGCCGGGGGCCTGGCGCTCCAGCTTCTCGGCGTCGGCGCGAAGCTTCGCCGCCTCGACGGGGTTCAGCTCGAAGCGCGCGGCGAGGATGCGGTCGATCCGGCTGATCTCCTCGAAGAGGTAGGCGTGGTCCGACTTCGCAACGCGGACGAGCAGCGCCGCGAGCGCCATGCGCGCGTCGGGCTCGGGCAGCATCTCGGGCGGCTGGGCGTGATGGGTGAAGCGGGCGAGGATCCGCCGGAACATCTCAGCCCTCGTAGCCTTCCACGATGACGAGGTTCGCGTCCGAGACCGGATCGCGGATCGCCTTGGCGCGCTGGTATTCGGGGCTGTCGTAGCAGGCGCGCGCCGCCTCGAGGTCGGGGAACTCGATCACCACGGTGCGGCCGTGGCCCGCGCCCTCGCGCTGCTCCTGCGCGCCGCCGCGGACCAGGAAGCGGCCGCCGTACCTGGCGAACGCCTCGGCGTTGGCCTCGCGGTATCTCGCGTATTCCTCGGCGTCGCGCACGTCCACGTTCGCCACCCAGTAGGCCTTGGGCATGACCCCCTCCCTCGTTCCGGCGCTCTGCAGTCTGGCCGGGGCGCGGGGCGAATGCAATCGCCGCCGCGCTCAGCCGGCGACATCCGGGCAGCCGAAACGCACATCGTCGAAGGAGATGCCGCCCGGGTCGCGGTTCTCGATCGTGACGCCCGCGATTCCCGCGCCGGTGTCGAGGAAGCCGTGGCCGGAGATGTGCTCGGGGGCCAGCAGCGTGACGCGCCCGATCACGGCGCCGTCGCGGGCGTAGAAGGTCAGGTCGATCTCGCCCAGATGCCCCTCGTTGGCGCCGAAGGCGTCGGTGTACTCGGTGTGGACGCGCAGCCCGAAGGCGCAGACGTCCTCGTGGAAGAGGATCGCCGCCGCGCCTTCGCCCCGCGCCTCGGGGTGCGGCTGGCCGAGCGGCCCGAGCGGGTAGAGCGCCATGCTGCGGAAAGCGGAGTGGAGCGACAGGCTCACGCCCTCGCCGGGTGCGCCCGGCTCCACCGAGAGCGGGGCGGTGGGGCGGCCCCGCAGCACGTCGTGGGGGCCGCCCTCGTCCAGCGTGACCTCTCCGAGCGTCTGCCCGGCGAACCGTTCCCCGATCCGCCCGCCCGCGAAGGCGATGCCGTGATCGAAGACATAGCCGGGATAGGGCTTGGCCGGCAGGCGCTCGAAGTCCAGCAGTTGGGGCGCGATCGGCGGGAGCTCCTCGTAGGGTAGGGGCGTGATGCGCTCGGCGGCGGTGGCCGGGGCCGCCAGCGCCGGCAGGAGGGACGCCGCGAGGCCCGCGCAGAGGCGCCGGGCGCGGCCCATCACACCAGCCGGCTCACGTCCTTCGCCGCGCGTATGAAATCCCGGAAGAGGGGGTGCGGGTCGAAGGGCTTGGACTTGAGCTCGGGATGGAACTGCACGCCGATGAACCACGGGTGCTCCGGCCATTCCACGATCTCGGGAAGCCGCCCGTCCGGCGACATGCCCGAAAAGCGCAGCCCAGCCGCCTCCAGCTTGTCGCGGTACTTGATGTCCACCTCGTAGCGGTGGCGGTGGCGCTCCTCGATCTGCGTGGCGCCGTAGATCCCGGCCACCCTGGAGCCGGGCTCGAGCACGGCGTCGTAGGAGCCCAGCCGCATCGTGCCGCCCTTGTCGTCCTCGGGCCGCCGCTCCACCTTCGCGTTGCCCTGCACCCATTCCTTGAGGTGGTAGACGACGGGCGTGAAGCGCTTCCGCCCGGCCTCGTGGTCGAACTCCTC
>CAZPCU010000132.1:0-6066 GCA_964585075.1 uncultured Rhodobacterales bacterium | reverse complement strand
CTCGTCGATCGGCGCGACGTGCTGGATGCCGGCGTTGTTCACCAGGATGTCGCAGGCGCCCGCCTGCCCGACCAGCGCGCGGCACTCCTCGGGCTTCGACATGTCGGCCTTGATGTAGCGCGCCTCGACGCCGAACGCCTCGGCGATCTCCCGGGCGAGCGCGTGATCCTCCTCCCGGTCGGTGAAGGAGTTGAGAATCACCGCCGCGCCGGCGCGCGCCAGCTCCCGCGCCACGCCGAGACCGATTCCCGAGGTCGATCCCGTCACGATCGCCGTCTTGCCGTTGAGCGTCATCGCCTGTTCCTCCGCATGTCTCGCGCGCGCACCATGCCATGCAGCGCCTGCGACACAAGGGCCGACGGAGATCGAAACCGCATGAAGGACGCGCAAAAAAAACGCCGGCACGAGGCCGGCGTTCAGTTATTGAGGCAGGTTTCATACAGGCAAGAAACCTATCGAGCAGTGCCCTTCTTATATTCAATCCGGCGCCGGCGTCCAAGCTAAAAGTTTGAAAATCCTCCCAAGCGCGGGTAGTGTCCGGGCCCAAGAACACAAGGGCAGAGCAGGATTGTCCGCGAAATGGAGACGAATTCTTTCCGCGCGCTGAGGCGCGGCGTGGCCGCCGTGGCGCTGGCGCTGGCCGCCGGCGCGGCCCCGGCCGAGCCCATGCATGGCATAGCTATGTATGGAGAGCCGGCGCTCCCACCCGATTTTGTGTCCCTGCCCTACGCCAACCCCGACGCGCCCAAGGGGGGGCGGATCGTCTTCGGAGAGGCCGGCGGCTTCGACACCCTCAACCCTTTCACCCTGAAGGGCACCGCCCCGTGGCAACTGCGCTTCCTGGCCTATGAATCCCTCATGGGGAGAAACTGGGACGAGCCTTTCTCGCTATACGGGTTACTGGCCGAATCGGTGGAGGTCGGACCGGGCCGCGAATGGGTGGAATTCACGCTCCGCCCCGAGGCCCGATTCTCCGACGGCAGCCCCGTCACGGTGGAGGACGTGCTCTGGTCCTACGAGACGCTGGGCACCGAGGGGCATCCCCGCTACCGCGGATTCTGGAGCCAGGTCGAACGCGCCGAGGCCACCGGCCCGCGCTCTGTGCGCTTCACCTTCTCGACGGACAACCGTGAGCTCGCGCTGCTCGCCGGGCTCCGCCCCATCCTGAAGAAGGCGCAATGGGAAGGGCGGGATTTCGCGGCCGCGCGGCTCGACGAGATCCCTCTCGGCACCGCGCCCTACCGCGTCACCGACTTCGAGCCGGGCCGCTTCGTGGTGCTCTCGCGCGATCCCGACTACTGGGGCCGCGACCTGCCCTTCCGCCGCGGCACGGACAATTTCGACGAGATCCGCCTGGAATATTTCGGCGACGAGACGGCGCTCTTCGAGGCGTTCAAGTCGGGGTTGCTGAACGTCCACCGGGAGTTCAACGCCGAGAAGTGGGAGGCGCAGTACGACTTCCCCGCCGTGGCGCGCGGCGACGTGGTGAAATCCGTCATCCCGCACGAACGCCCCTCGGGGATGACGGG
Source organism: uncultured Rhodobacterales bacterium (assembly GCA_964585075.1). GTDB lineage: Bacteria > Pseudomonadota > Alphaproteobacteria > Rhodobacterales > Rhodobacteraceae > Rhodosalinus. The sequence goes on along the minus strand of CAZPCU010000132.1, from coordinate 4,537 downwards.
GTTCGTGATGAACACCCGGCGCGAGATTTTCGCGGACTGGCGCGTGCGCGAGGCGCTGATCACCGCCTTCAACTTCGAGGCCATCAACGACACGATGACCGGCGGGCGCCAGCCCCGGATCACCTCCTTCTTCTCGAACTCCGAGCTGGCCATGCGCCCGGGCCCGGCCGAGGGGCTGGTGCGGCGCTACCTCGAGCCCTTCGCCGATGCGCTTCCGCCGGGCACGATCGAGGGCTACGCGCTGCCCGTCTCGGACGGCACGGCGCGCAACCGGTCGGGCCTCCGCCGCGCCGCGGCGCTTCTGGAGGAGGCGGGCTGGACCGTGGGCGACGACGGGATCCGCCGCAACGCGGCCGGACAGGCCATGCGCTTCGAGGCGCTGCTGCGCCAGGGCGGGCAGGAGCACCAGTCGATCATGGACATCTACGCCCGCGCGCTCGAGCGTCTCGGCATCGTGGTGGACATCGTCGCCGTGGACGACGCGCAATACACGGAGCGCACCACCGCCTTCGATTTCGACATGACGCCCTACCGCGTGGGCCTCTCGCTCTCGCCGGGCACCGAGCAGCGGCTCTACTGGTCCTCCGAGGCCGCCGACACGCCCGGCTCGCGCAACTGGATGGGGATGCGCTCGCCCGCCGCCGAGGCGATGATCGAACGGCTCCTGGACGCCGAAAGCCGCGAGGAGTTCCTCGCCGCGACCCGCGCGCTGGACCGCATCCTGACGGCCGGGCGCTACGTGATCCCGCTCTACCAGTGGAACGTGAGCCGGATCGCCCACGCGAGCGACCTTCATTACCCGGAAACGCTGCCGATCTACGGGGACTGGGCGGGCTTCCTGCCCGACGTCTGGTGGTACGAAGAGGTGGAGCGATGACACGACTGATCGCCCTTGCCGCCCTCTGCGCGGCGGTTGCGGGATGCGGCACGATCGACGGGGTCGGGCAGGACATCTCGGGCGCGGCGCGCACCGTGGAAGGCTGGCTGCGCTGAGCCCCGGCCCCGGGCCGCGGCGTGGTCAGCCCAGCGAGGTGACCCAGAGGATCGTCGCGTCCTCGGGGCTGACCGAGACGACGTTGTGCCCCATCGCGGCGTCGTAATAGGCGCTGTCGCCCCGGCGCATCTCCACCGGCTCGTAGAACTCGGTGTAGAGCCGGATGACGCCGGTCAGCACGTAGAGGAACTCCTCCCCGTCGTGGCGCACCCAGCCATCGAACTCCTCCATCGCGCGGGCCCGGATCCGCGCGCGGTAGGGCAGCATCGCCTTGTTCCGGAGCGGCTCGGCCAGAAGCTCGTGCTCGTAGGTCGCCGTGGCGTGGGCCTGCCCCTCTCCGGAACGGGTGAGCGCCATGCGCCCCGTCACCTGCTCGCGCTTCGGTGGCGTGAAGAGCTGCGGCACGGAAATCCGGAGCCCGGTGGCCAGCTTCTTGAGCGCGTCGTAGGTGGGCGACATCTGCCCGTTCTCGATCTTCGAGAGGGTGGAGCGGGCGAGCCCCGCCTGCCGCGCCGCCTGCTCGAGCGTCCAGCCCTGCGCCGTGCGCAGTTGGCGCACGCGCAGGCCCAGGTCGAGCGGCTCGGGCACCTCCTCGGCGCCCCGCTCGCGGGCGATCCGGATCAGCGAACGGGGATCGGACGGCGGCATGCGCGCCTCTATAGGGCGGCGCCCCTGCGCTTGCAACTGGACCGGGGCGCGCTTACCCAAGGAGGATGCTTTCGCTCTGCGATCAGGGGCCCTGGCCCGCCTGCCCCGCCCCCTTCAACCTCGCGGGCCACGTGCTCGCGGGGGGCGACGCCGCGCCCGACAAGATCGCGCTCGCGGTGCTGGGTGCGGCGCGGGCCGAACGATGGAGCTACGCACGCCTTCGCGCGGCCGCGCTCGGCACCGGGACGGGGCTGCTGGAGGCGGGCCTCGCCCCCGGGGACAGGGTTCTCCTACGGCTCGCCAACACGGTGGACTTCCCGCTCGCCTTTCTCGGCGCGGTGGCGGTGGGGATCGTGCCGGTGCCGGTCTCGGCCGCGCTCACGGCCGGGGAGGTGGCGCGCATCGCCCGCGCGGTGCGCCCCGCCGCGACGCTCGCCGACCCCGCGCTGCCCTGCCCCGAGGACGGCCCGCGCCGGATCTCGCTCGACGCGCTCCGCGCCATGCGCGACCGGCCCTCGGCCGAACCGGTGATGGGCGACCCGGACCGCCTCGCCTACATCGTGTTCACCTCCGGCACCTCGGGCGCGCCGCGGGCGGTGATGCACGCCCACCGCGCCGTCTGGGCGCGCGGGATGATGCGCGAGGGCTGGTGCGGGCTCACGCCGCGCGACCGGCTGTTGCACGCGGGCGCGTTCAACTGGACCTACACGCTGGGCACCGGGCTCCTCGATCCCTGGGCGGCCGGCGCCACCGCCCTCATCCCCGAGGCGGGCACGCCGACGGAGGCGCTGCCGCTCCTGATCCGCCGCCACGACGCGACGATTTTCGCTGCATCACCGGGCGTTTACAGGAAGATCCTGAAGCACTGGCCCGAGGGCGCGACCGCGCCCCGGCTGCGCCACGGCCTCTCGGCGGGCGAGAAGCTGACCGAGGCGACCCGGGCGGCCTGGGAGACGGCCACCGGCACCGCGATCCACGAAGCCTTCGGCATGTCGGAGTGCTCCACCTTCATCTCCGGGTCGCCCGCGGCCCCTGCCCCGCCGGGCACGCTCGGCCGCCCGCAGCCCGGCCGGCGCGTTGCGGTGCTGGATCCGGAGGGCGCGGTGCTTCCCGTGGGAGAAACGGGGACGATCGCCGTGTCGCGGCAGGATCCGGGGCTCATGCTCGGCTATCTCGGGGCCGAGGCCGAAACCGCGGCGCGCTTCGCGGGCGCGTGGTTCCTGACCGGCGATCTCGGCGCCATGGGCGCGGACGGGTCGATCACCTATCACGGCCGTGCCGACGACCTGATGAACGCGGGCGGCGTGCGGGTCGCCCCCCAGGAGGTCGAGGCCGCGCTCGCGGGCTTTCCGGGCGTCGACGCGCTCGCCGTCACGGACGTGGCGCTGAAGGACCAGGTGCGCGTGATCGCCTGCTTCTATACCGCGCCGGAACCCGTTGACGAAAATGCGTTTTCGGACTTCGCCGCCGAGCGACTGGCGCGGTGGAAGCAGCCGCGCCTCTACGTTCACCGGGCGGAGTTGCCGACCGGCCCCAATGGCAAGCTGAGCCGCAAGGCGCTGCGCGCGGCATGGAGGAGCCCCGATGGTCAAGCTTGACATCATTTCCGATCCCGTCTGCCCGTGGTGCTACATCGGCAAGGCGCAGCTCGACCGCGCCCTCGCCGCCGCCCCGGACCATCCCTTCGAGGTGGAATGGCATCCCTTCCAGCTCAACCCGGACATGCCGGCAGAGGGCATGGACCGGCGCGACTACCTGCGGGCGAAGTTCGGCGGCGAGGAGGGCGCGGCGGAGGTCTACACGAAGGTCGCCGAGGCGGCCGAGGCCGCGGGGCTCTCCCTCGACCTCGGCGCGATCCGGCGCCAGCCCAACACGCTCGACGCCCACAGGCTGATCCACTGGGCCGGGATCGAGGGCCGCCAGACCGCCGCGGTCTCCGCCCTCTTCGCGGCCCATTTCAAGGAGGGCCGCGACATCGGCGACCGCGAGGTGCTGGCCGATATCGCCGACCAGATCGGGATGGACGCGGCCGTGGTCCACCGGCTGCTCGACTCCTCGGCCGACGTGGAAGAGACCCGCGCCCGGGACAAGGCTGCGCGGGAGATGGGGGTGACGGGCGTGCCCACCTTCATCGTGGCCGGGAAGCACGCCGTGCCCGGCGCGCAGCCCGCCGAGCTCTGGACCCGGGTGATCGAGGAACTGGCGGAAGCGGACGGGGCCGGCTGATGCGCTCGGCGAGCCTTCTGACGCTGCTCCTGACCCTCGCGGCCGTGATCGCCACGGGCACGGTGCTCTTCCGCTACCTGGAAGGCTGGAGCTGGATCGACAGCTATTTCTTCACGGTGGTGACTCTCTCCACCGTGGGCTACGGCTCTCTCGTGCCGGAGACGGACGCCGGCAAGATCGCCACCACGATCTTCATCTATGTGGGGCTCGGCATATTCGCCCTCGTGATTCAGCGCATCGGCAGCTACGCGCTCGCGATGCGGGACCGGAACGCCGAGTGGCTCGTGGCGCGGCTCGACGACCATCACCAGCGCGAACAGGAACGCGCGCCCGAGGGGCCGGAGGCCGCGAACCTCGAGGACGCGCCGCGCGCCCCGACGCCGCCGCGCGACGCGCCCGACCCGCCGGATCGCGGCTGAGGTGCCCGGCATCGCCGGCCCTTCGCGCCGGAGACGCCGGAGCCCCCGGCCATGGGTCAATCCGGTATACACTCGCATACCGCCTAGCCAGAGCCCGGCCGATGCGCTAAGAGGCGCGCGAACGACTCGGCACCCGGAAGGAGGGACGCATGGCCAAGATCAAGGTGGAGAACCCCGTCGTCGAGCTCGACGGCGACGAGATGACCCGCATCATCTGGGATTTCATCAAGAAGAAGCTGATCCTGCCCTA
>CAZPCU010000131.1:0-6095 GCA_964585075.1 uncultured Rhodobacterales bacterium | reverse complement strand
GCGCAACGGCTCCAAGCTGAACGAGCGCTTCCGCTCGGCGGACAAGGTGGAGCGTGTGCGCCTCGAGCAGAAGGACCAGCAGTTCCTCTACGAGACGGACGGGATGCTCGTCTTCATGGACACCGAGACCTTCGAACAGATCGAATTGCCCGCGGAAATCCTCGGCGAGCGCCGGCCCTTCCTGCAGGACGGCATGACGATCCAGATCGAGTATTACGAGAACGAGGCGCTGAACGCGACGCTTCCGCAGAAGGTGACATGCACCGTGGCCGAGACCGAGCCGGTGGTGAAGGGCCAGACCGCGGCCAACTCGTTCAAGCCGGCGGTGCTCGACAACGGTGTGCGCATCACCGTGCCGCCCTTCGTCGGACCCGGCGAGGATATCGTCGTGAACACCGAGACGATGGAGTACGCCGAGCGCGCGTGAGCGCCGGGCGTCCGCCGCGCCAGGGCAGCGCGGGCGACCTTCGCCTGTCCGGAGCCGCGAGGCGCTCTTGCACAGTTTGGCCGGTGAGCGGGTGCCGACCGGCGCGGCTACCCCGCCGGCACCGACTCTCCGAGCGGGCGCACCACGGCGTCGCCCGCGCGCATCCCGGGCCCGATCCGGTCGAAGCGGAGATAGGCGATGGCCCGGTCGCCCGAGCGGGTGTGGAGCGTCCCGACCGCCTTGCCGCCGGCCTCGATCGAGGTGCCGGGCGCCGCCGGGCCTTCGACCGCCACCGTGGCCAGACCCTTCCTGAGATCGGTCTTGTGGTGCATCCGCGCCGTCACCTCCTGCCCGACATAGCAGCCCTTCCGGAAGTCCACGCCGTGCAGCCGCTCGAAGCCGGCCTCGAGGATGAAGCTGTCCGGCGTCAGTTCCGCGCCGGCCTCGGGGATGCAGTGCGCCACGCGCAGCGCGTCCCAGTCGGTGCCGTCGTCCCCGTCCTCGGCGCCGTAGAGACGCCAGCCGAGGACCGGGTGCCGCGGATCCTCCACGGCGCCCGCGGGTGCGGCGCCCGTGCCGCGGCGCACCCGGAGTTCCGTCGTCTCGACGCTCACCGGCGCCCGGAGCTTGTAGAGCGACAGCCGCTTCAGGAGGTCGTCGGCCTGGAAATCGGCGACATCGATCAGAACCGACTCGCCCTCCGCCACGAGGAAGAAATCGGCGATGTACTTGCCCTGGGGGGTGAGCATCGCGGCATAGACGGCGCCGTCGTCCAGCCCGCTCACATCGTTCGTCACCAGGCCCTGAAGGAAGTCGCGCGCCCCGGGGCCGGAGACGCGGAGCACGCGGCGGTCGGCGGCATCTGTCATCTCTGCATCTCCCTTGCTGCCTTGCACGGAATATAGGCGCCGCGGCGATCGGCGAAACCCGGCCGGCATCCGGCGCGCGCCAGTTCCGGACTCTTTACGCTTGCGCGCTATGCTACGCTCGGGACGCAAGCAGCGCGGGGAAACGGGATGCGAGGAAAACCTGTCGGCCGGGTGGAGGACTATACGCGCACCTGCCTCGTGCTCTTCTTCTTCAATCTCCTGGCCTTCCTGACGGTCCTTTGGGCGACGTTCGGGCTGGCGACCGCGCTCCTGGCGGCGGTCGCCCTGAACCACCTCATCGGCCGGCTGGAGCGCCGCCGTCAGGGCGTCAGGTAGGGCATCGGATCCACCCGCTCGGTTCCGCGGGTGACCTCGAAATGCAGGAAGGAGGGATCGCCGTCGGCCACGCGGGCGATATTCTGCCCCCGGCTGACCCTGTCGCCCTTCTTCACCGATATGTCGTCGAGATTGACGTAGACGGTGAGCAGGTTGTCGGCGTGCTTGACCACCACGATGGAAACCTCGTCGGTGTTGGAGGTGACGGCGGCGACCTCGCCGGCGGCCGCGGCGCGCACCGGGGTGCCGGCGTCCGCGCCGATGGCGATGCCGTTGTTCCGCCCGCGCGCGTATTCGCGGATGATGGGCCCGTCCACCGGGAAGACCATCTGGGCGCCGTCCGTCGCCTGCGCTTCCTGGCCGAGATCCTGCACGGGTTCCCGCGGCTCTTCCGGCGCCGCCGCCTCGGCCGGGGCGCGATCCTCCTCGGGAAGCGGGCGGGCGGCGCTCGGCGGCGTGGGCGTGGGCGATCCGCTGCCCGGTGGCGGTGTTTCGGCGGCGCTGCGCGACTCCGCCTCCTCCGGTCCGAGCGCCACGGGGATCAGCAGATACTGCCCCTCTCGCACCGCGAAATCGGAACCGAGTCCATTCCACTCCGCCAGCGCGCGCACCGATACGCCGTAGAGGCGGGCGATGGTGTAGGCGGTTTCGCCGCGCTCCACGCGATGGCGCACGGGCTCGGGGCCCGCGGGGGCGAGCGGGCTCGTCTGCACCGAGGTCGGGCCGGCCGTGCCGATCGCCTCGCCGGCCACGGCGGCCACGTCCACCTGGCCCGACCGCACGATCGGGCCGTCCTCCATGCCGGTGGCCGCCGACGGCTCGGACACGCGGCGTGGCAGGGCCATCACCTCGCCATCGCGCAGCCGTGTCTGGGGCGTCACGCCGTTGTAGCGCGCGAGTTCGGACGCGCCGACCCCGGCGCGTGCGGCGACGTCGGCCACCGTGTCGCCCCTCCGCGCCACGGCCACCTGGTAGTTCGGATAGGAGATGATGCCCCTGTTGTCGGGCGAGGGCCGGTCGGCCGTCGCGCGGCGCACGGCTTCGGAGGTGTCGTAGGCGCCGCCGCGGAGGTCGAGGTCGAAGTCCATCGTCTCGTCGCAGGCCGCGAGCGCGGCGAGCGTGGTCCCGGCGAGAAGAGCTCGCAGAAGCTTCGGAGTGCTGGAGCGGGTCATCTCGATGTCCTCATTGTCGCGCCCCTTGTGGCCGGGGCGTCGCGGTCCCGTTTGCGGCGCCCCGAGGGGGCCGATGCGCTGCTCACCCGTCACGGCCGAGCCCTTCCACGAGGGGCACGAACCGCACCGGGCGCAATTCGTCGTAGTCGAACCCTTCTTCCGTCCGCGTCACGCGGATGAGGCTCTGCACGGTGTCCGACTGCCCGACAGGCAACACCATGATACCGCCGATCTTCAGTTGCGCCAATAGCGGCCCGGGCGGGTCCTCCGCGGCGGCGGTCACGAGGATGCGGTCGAAGGGCGCCTGGTCGGGAAGGCCGAAGCTTCCGTCCGCCGCGAAGACGGTGATGTTGGCGAGGTCGAGCTCCTCGAAGAGGGTGCGCGCCTCGCGCACCAGCCGGGCGTGGCGGTCCACGGTGTAGACCCGGCGGGCGAGCTGGCTCAGGATCGCGGCCTGGTAGCCCGAGCCCGTGCCCACCTCGAGCACCGTGTCGCGCGGCTGCACCCGGAGCGCCTGCGTCATCAGGCCGACGACCGAGGGCTGGCTGATCGTCTGGCCGCAGGCGATGGGCAGCGGCATGTCCTCGTAGGCGCGGTCCGGGAAGTAGTGGCGGACGAAGGGCCCCCGGTCGATCCGCTCCATCGCCGAGAGCACGCGCGTGTCCGTCACGCCCTTGGAACGCAAGGCGAAAAGGAACTGCATCTTGCGCTCGGCCGTGTCGGTCATAGGGCGCGGGCCACGTCATCGAGAACGTCGTGGGCGGTGAGGTCGGCGCGCATCGGCGTGATGGAGACGTAGCCTTCGAGGTTCACCGCCGCGTCGGTTCCGGGCGGGCTCTCGGCGCGCTGGTCTCCGCCCTTGATCCAGAGAAACCGGCGGCCGGAGGGCGAGTGATGGGGCTCGGTGGAGAACCCCGTCCCCTTGCGGAAGCCGAGAGGGGCCACGCGCAGGCCCTTCACCTCCGCCGCCGGCACGGGCGGGAAGTTCACGTTGTAGAAGATCCGGTAGTCCGACGACTCTTCGGGCGTGGCGGCGAGAATCCGCCGGATCGTCTCGGCGCCGTGGCGCGCGGCCGCCTCGAAGGGGTTGCCGAGCGTGTTGTTGGCGGGCCCCATGTATTGCGAAAGCGCGATCGCGGGCAGCCCGTGCAGCGCCCCTTCGAGCGCGCCGCCCAGCGTGCCGGAGTAGAGCGCGTTTTCGGCCGAGTTGTTGCCGCGGTTGACGCCCGAGAGCACGAGATCGGGCCGTTCGCCCTCGAGCACGTCGTAGAGCCCGGCGAGCACGCAATCGGCGGGGCTGCCCTCGGCCGCGTAGGTGCGCGGCCCGAGCCGTGCGATCATCATCGGGTGGGTGTAGCTGATCTTGTGTGCGACGCCCGACTGCTCGAAGGCGGGCGCCACCGTCCAGACCTCGCCCTCGGCGCCGGCGAGCTCTCCGGCGATGGCCTGCAGCACCTTGAGCCCGGGTGCGTTGATACCGTCGTCATTGGTTACGAGAATTCGCATCTGCTGCCCCGCCCGCCTCTTTCACCCTCCATAGTGGAGGCGAAAATGGGGGGCAAGCGCGGCCCCGCTCAGCCGACCGCCGCGAGGAGCCGGCGCGCTTCCTCGTCCCGGGCCGCGAGGGTGTCGCGGCTTTCGCCGGGAAAGAAGCGGGCCCGCGTCGCCGTGGCCATCGGTCGCGGCTCCAGCACGTGCACGCGCGGTCCGGTGCGCACGGTCTCGGCGGCCCAGGAGCGCGCCAGCGCGATCTGCGCGGCCTTGGTGGCGCCGTAGGCGCCGAAGAACTTCTCGCCGCCGCGCGGGTCGTCGAAGAAGAGCGCGCGGCCCGTCTGGCCCAGAAGCGGCGCGACATAGGCGATGAGCCGCGCCGTGGCGGTCACGTTGACGTCGATCGCCCTGGCCATGTCCCGCTCGTCGATGGAGGGCGCCGGCGAAAGAGGCGGCGCGTGGATCGCCGTGTGCGCCCAGAGCGCGAGCCCGCCCCAACGGTCGTAGATCGACCGGCAGAGCTGGGCCATGGCCTCGGCGGTCGTGATGTCCATGGGCGCCAGCGTCGCGGCGCCGCCGCGCGCCCTGATGCGGTCGTCGAGCTCCTCGAGCGCGCCCACGGTGCGGGCCACCGCCACCACGTGATGGTCGGGCGCGAGCGCCTCGGCCAGCGCGGCGCCGAGGCCGCGCGAGGCGCCGGTGACGAGGGCGACAGGGCTGGAAGCGGGATCCTTCTTCGTCATGGACGCGCTCATTCCACCCTTCGCGCCCGCGCGCAAGCCTCATGCAGATCGGGGCTTCCCTTCCGGTGCGAAATCGTCGAACTTGCCGCGGAGACGGAACAGGAAAGGACTTCGCCGTGACCCTGACTCAGGCCGCCCTCGCGCCCCGCTCGCTGACCTCGCAGGCCCTGCTCGTGCTGACCGGCTCGGTGTTTCTCGGGCTGATCAGCCAGGTCGAGGTGCCGATGTTCCCGGTGCCGATGTCCCTTCAGACGCTCGGCGTCACCCTGATCGGTTTGACCTTCGGCGCGCGGCTCGGCGCGCTCGCCGTGCTGGCCTATCTCGCCCAGGGCGCGGCCGGGCTGCCGGTGTTCTCGGGCGGCGACGCGGGCGCGCATCACCTCGTGGGCCCGACCGCAGGCTATCTCTGGGGCTTCGTGGCCATGGCGTGGCTCACCGGCTGGCTGGTGGAGCGCGGCCTCGGCCGCGGCCTGCCGAAGCTCTTCGCCGCCGCCGTGATCCCGGCCATGGCGATCTACCTGCCGGGCGTGGCCTGGCTGCATCTCGGGATCGGCCTCGATCTCTCCGCGGCCGTCTCCGCGGGGATGCTGCCCTTCCTGCCGGGCGACCTCGTGAAATCCGCGATCGCGGCGCTTTCGGTCGCGGGCGGCTGGGCCGCGCTGCGCCGCCGCCGCGGCTGAGCCCGGAGGCACAACAAGGAAAAAGGCAGGGCCGTCCCCGCGGGGGGGCGGCCCTTCGCGTTTTCGCAGTGCTTCCGGGGCTATTCCGCGGCGGTCTTGAGCCGGAATCCCCGCTCGATCATGTCCGAGGGCTCGACCGGGTAGTCGCCCGAGAAGCAGGCGTCGCAGTATTGCGGCTGCGCGGGATCTCGGCCCTTGGCTTCGCCCACCGCGCGGTAGAGTCCGTCGAGGGAGATGAAGCGCAGCGAATCCACCTGGAGATGTTCCCGCATCTCCTCCTCCGACATCGTCGCGGCGAGGAGCTTCTCGCGCTGCGGCGTGTCCACGCCGTAGAAGCAGGGCCAGGCCGTCGGCGGGCTGGCGATGCGGAAATGCAC
>CAZPCU010000130.1:0-6114 GCA_964585075.1 uncultured Rhodobacterales bacterium | reverse complement strand
GGTCATGGCCGTGAAACGACACGCGACCGTCCCGGAAGGTCACCAGGCCCGCTTCACGCAGCTGCCGCAGGACAGGGCCGACATGAACGCCGCCGAGACCCAGCGCATCGGCCAGGACACTGCTCTCGATCAGTCCGGCATAGGGCATTTCCTGCGACAAGTCCGTGTGCACCGCGCCGGCGCCTCTGCCGGTTCGCGATGCGACGGAAGGACAACCGCTGATGTACATGGCGAACGAACATGCAGGACAGGCCGCCCTGTCGGTCTGCGAGGCACTGCTGCTTGCAGTGAGCGATCACGGGGTGCTGCCGGAGCATGAGAGTTCGGGCATCCTCCGCGACGTGGCGGCGATGCATGAAAATGCCGTCGGGCGGGAAACGGAAGCGATTGACCTAAGGGCCATCGCAGACACGATCAAGGCGATCATCGCTGGCGGCTCGGTCGGCCGCGGCAGAACAGGCGCAACGGGTTCAGGCGTCCCGACGCCAAGCTCGACACGACCATGCACGAAGAAGGGCAAAGATGAGCGGTTCTGTCGAAGTCAGAAGATTCGAAACATTCGACGACTCGCTCGACATGAAGGCTCATGGGGGATCGATGTCATCAAGATGGCAGATGGCACCACTGGCATGTGTGCAACGTTCGAACCGGGCTGGACCTGGAAGCAGGACGAGAAGCCTTCGCTCGGGTCGCCGGACTCGTGCCCGATGCGTCACAAGGTCTACTGGATATCGGGCAGTCTCGTGGTGCGGATGGTCGAAACGGAGATCGAGACGCCGATCTCCGCCGTGGACGTCTTCGGGATCTCACCCGGGCATGACGGATTTGTGCCGGGCCGGAGCGTGTCGGGATGATCCCGTTTGCGGCGCCTGAGGACCGGACTCCGGCCCACAGGCACCGACCTCGAGCCTGAGGGCTTCTGGCGTCGCCCACTCCGACCGGCCATTCACCGGCTGACGACGAACGCACGACCCATTACGCCAACCGACGGCGGCCACCTCCGAGCTGCCGCCTGCACGACCGACGGACCAGAAACCGCAAGACACATACCGAGAGAGGAAACGGAATGACCAGGGGTGACAAGAGACGCGGCAATCGCGAAGCAAAGAAGCCGAAGAAGATCAAGGAAAAGGTTTCCGCTACGGCCGATTCCACCAAGAGCAAGGCAACGATCAGAATCGGGGACAAGAAAAAAGGCTAGTTTTCCGCACCTGACGGAGGATTCCAAGTCGCGGCGGGACGTGTCAGTGTCGGGTTACGAGACGCGATGACATTTGCCTGTATCTGAGCCCCGATGACCGAGCCGAACTCCTGGCTCTGACCGCAGACCGCAACACGTCTCGCAAACTGGTCTGGCGTGCGGAGATCTGATCATCGGCGCGACCCGGGGCGTCTGGCATCTGCCGGCCTTCTTCCTCGCGTGCGCGGTCTTCGCCGACTGGAACTTCCTTCCTTTCTTCATCGGCAACGTCACGCTCGCGGTTCTTGTCACGCCGATCTTCAACAGCGCCCGGGGCAGCCTGCTGTGGCCGATGCTGTTCCATTGGCAGCTCATCGACCCGTTCTGGCCCGATGCGCAGCCGTGGGACACGTGGATCCTTGTGGTCGTCGCCGTCCTCGTCGTGACATGGGACCGAGGCACGATGCTCACCCGCGAACGCGCCGTGACCGAGGTTATCACGACCGGGCAGGCTTTCACCCCGAGGGCCGCGAAGTCGGAGCGTGCGCAAGGGCTTCATCACGGCCGGTCTTCCGCCGCCCGCCTATGCCACGGGGCCGGTCATGGCGCAGCCGGCCAGCACGCACTCACGGCCTTCACGCCCGCATCGAATCATTTACAATACTAGATTTTTGGTTATTTGTGGGGGCATGACCACGACCAGCCCCAACGCCCGCGCGCTCGCCGCCCTTGGCCACGATGCGCGCCTGTCGATCTTCCGCCTGTTGGTGAAGGCCGGGGACGCGGGGTTGCGGGTCAGCGACATCGGCGAGCATCTGGGCCTCGCGCCCTCGACGCTCGCGCATCACCTGTCGGCGCTCGTGGATGCCGGGCTCGTTCTGCAGGACAGGCAGGGCCGAGAGGTGTTCAACCGGGTCGATTTTGCCGCGATGCACGCCCTCGTCGGCTTCCTGACCTCCGAATGCTGCGCCGGTGTCGAGGTCCGTTCCTCGGAGGACGCCGCATGATGCGCGCGCGCATTTTCTCTCGGCCTGAAACAACCGCAATCCCGGAAATTTGGCGATGACCGACACGACCCTTCCACGCCCCGGCCTCCGGTCCACGCTGCGCCATCTCTGGCAGGACCAGCGGGTCTGGCTCGCCTCGGCGCTGATCCTTTTGACGCTGGCGGTGTTCGATACCCCCCAGGCTGCCGACAGCGCGGCCTTCGCGGGCGGCGCACTGTTGCGCACGGCGCCCTATCTCGTTCTGTCGATCGCCATCGCCGCCTGGGCGGGGGCGACGGGGGCCGACAACCTGATCGCCCGCGCCTTCACCGGCGCGCCGCTTCTGATGATCGGGCTGGGCGCTCTGGCGGGGGGCGTCTCGCCCTTCTGCTCCTGCGGGGTGATCCCCTTGATCGCGGCGCTTCTGGCGATGGGCGTGCCGCTGTCCGCCGTCATGGCCTTCTGGCTCGCCTCGCCGATCATGGACCCGTCGATGTTCGTGCTGACCGCGGGCGTTCTGGACCTCGAGTTCGCGGTGGCCAAGACGCTGGCGGCCATCGGGCTGGGCGTCTTCGGCGGCACGGTGGTGCACCTTCTGATGAAGGGCGGCGCCTTCGCCGATCCGCTGCGCGAGGGCATCGGCGACGGCGGCTGCGGCGGCGCGAAGATCCGCGCGCCGAAGCCCGTGGTCTGGCGCTTCTGGGCCGAGCCGGACCGCCGGGAGAAGTTCGGCAGGACGGCGCTGAGCACGACACTGTTCCTGGCCAAGTGGCTGACGCTCGCCTTCATCCTCGAAAGCCTCATGCTGGCGTGGATTCCGGCGGAAACCGTGACCGCGGCGCTGGGGGGCGAGGGGCTGGTGCCGATCGTCACGGCAACCTTCGTGGGCGTTCCGGCCTACCTGAACGGCTACGCCGCGCTACCGCTGGTGGGCGGGCTGATCGAGCAGGGGATGGCGCCCGGCGCCGGCATGGCCTTCCTCGTGGCGGGCGGCGTCACCTCGATCCCCGCGGCCATGGCGGTCTGGGCGCTGGCCCGGCCGCCGGTCTTCGCGCTCTACATCGCGCTTTCCCTGACCGGCGCCTTCGCATCGGGCCTGCTGTTCCAGCTCTGGAGCCTGGCATGAGGCGCTGAAGGAGGAGCGCGCGCAACCGGGCCGCGCCGCGTGATGGCGGGCTGCCTCCAGATGGCCGCCGAGATGGTCGATCAACTCCGGGAACCGCCCACCCATGTCCTGCTTCAGGCAGGCGTCGGGAGCATTGGCGGCGGCCGTCGCCGCCCATGCGAGAAAGAGCTGGGGCGCCGCGCCCGCCATCGTCGTGGTGCAACCGGACGCCGCCCCCGCGCTGGCGGAGAGTCTCCGGACGGGCCGGCTCGTGACGACCGAGGGCCCGAAATCGGATAGCCCGAAGGCCTTCCCGGTCGAGGAATTCCGCGGGCGCTGTGCGCGGCTGCAGTCGGCGTTGGCGGCCAGCGATATCGACGCGCTTCTGCTCACGACGCCGGCGGACATCTTCGACGTCACCGGTTTCCTGACCCGCTTCCGGGAAAGCGCCACGCGCCCATGGTTCGTCGTCCTGCCGCGGGCGGGAGGGCCCGTGGCCGTCATCCCTGCCATCGGCGCCGAAATCATGGCGCGGACGCGGGTCTCGGAAATCCGCAGCTGGGCCGCCCCGAGCCCTGACGATGACGGGGTCACCCTGCTGGCCGGGACGCTCTGCCTTCTCGTGCCGGAGGGCGGCCGTATCGGGCTGCCGATGGGCCCGGAGACCCATCTCAGGATGCCGCTTGCCGACCATGCCCGCCTCGCGGGCGCGATCGGCCGCCGCCGGTTCGCGGATGCCACCCGGCCGGTGCAGAGGATGCGGGAGATCAAGTCGGAGCCGGGGGTCGCTCGCCTGCGCGAGATCTGCTCCATCGCGGGGGCGGGCCTTCGCCCGGCTCCCCGATGTCGTGTCCGTCGGCCAGCCGCCGAGCGCCGTCTTCCGCGGCTTCCAGGTCGCGCTTCTCGAGGAGGGCGCCGACTGGGTCGCCTATCTCGCGGGCGGCGTGGGTCCGGGCGGAACGGCGAGGATGTCCACGGACGCCGTGCGCAGCACCTGTTCGGCGACGCTTCCGATCAGCATCTTCGAAAGCCCGCTCCGGCCATGGGTGGACAGGACGATCAGGTCCGCGTGTTCCTCCTCTGCCGTCTCGAGGATTTCCCGGGCCGTCGCGGCGGCCTCCTCGCGCACGATCCGCCGCATGTCGCCCAGCCCCGCCGCCGCGGCGAAGCGGGACAGCTCCTCCGCCGCTTCGCCTTTCGCGTCGGCCAGGTAATGCTCCCGATCCTCCCGGGGCATCGTGTGCCCCATGACGAGCCGGAGCGCCGGCGCGCCGAACACGTAAAGCAGGGAGTGCCGCGCCCGCGCGCCGATCCCGAGCGCGGAAAACCGCTGCAGCGCATCGCGTGAGCCGTCGGACAGGTCCGTCGTCTGCAGCACGTGACTGTAATGGCCCGTGGGCGGGGCGTTGACCATCAGGACGGGGCACTCCACCGACCGGATCGTGCGCTCCGCCGTGGTGCCGACGAAGACATCCCGGAGGACCTGCCGCCGGTGCGGACCGATCACGAGAAGATCCGGCGCCATGTCCGCAACGGCGCCGGCGATCCCGACGAAGGGCGGTGCCAGGATGACGCGCGTCTCGCACGCCACCCCGTCCACGTCCCGAAGCGTCGCGGCCGTCTGACGCAGCAGCGCTTCGGCCTCGTCTCGTTCGGCATCGACGATGCTCTTGGGCTGGTCGTCGTCAACCGCGTGCACGAGGGCGATGCGGGCCTCGAACTGACGCGCGAGCAGGGTCGCGCGCCGCAACGCCCTGTCCGACCGCTCGGAAAAGTCGGTGGCCAGCAAGATCTTCCTCATGGCTTTCTCCGAACTGCGGCGGGAAGGCGGTGTCCACATTGAACCATGACCGCCGGCACCTTTACTTGATTCATATCATCTGAATTACGCCAAAACCCGCTATTTTGCCGCAAAGGGCTGCAAACAGGCGTGACGATGTCGAGCGACCGGTATCAGACGGTGAAGGAAGTCGCAGACCTGCTGAAAGTCAGCGAGGTCACCGTGCGGCGCTGGATCAAGGACGGCGAGCTTCGCGCCATCGATGTCGGGAAGGGGTGGCGGATCGGCTCCGACGACCTCGACGCCTTCCTCGAAGGTCACGCGACGCGGCCTGCCGGACCGGCCAGCGGCGATGCGGCGAAGGCGGCCGGGGCCGCGCCGCCGGACAGCGAGGGGCAGAAGCCTTGATGGAGGTGATCGTTCAGTCGCCCTTCGCGGAGATCGCCGCGCTTCTGGTTATGGCCGCGGTGATCGGGTTTCTCGGGATCATCCTGCGCCAGCCGCTCATCGTCAGCTTCATCGCGGTGGGGCTGATCGCGGGACCCTCGGCGCTGGACGTGGTGCAGTCGGACGAGAAGATCGGCCTGTTGTCGGAGCTCGGGATCTCCGTGCTCCTGTTTCTCGTCGGCATAAAGCTCGACGTGAAGCTCATCCGCTCCCTCGGAGCGGTTTCGCTGCTGACGGGTCTCGGCCAGGTCGCGTTCACCTCGATTTTCGGCTATCTGATCGGGCTCACGCTCGGGCTCGGTCACGTCACCAGCCTCTACGTCGCCGTGGCGCTCACCTTCTCCTCGACCATCATCATCGTGAAGCTCCTGTCGGACAAGCGCGAAATCGACAGCCTGCACGGCCAGATCGCGCTGGGCTTCCTGATCGTGCAGGACCTTGTCGTGGTTCTGGCGATGATCGTGCTCTCGGCCATCAGCATCGGCGCGGGCGGCGACGGCGGCCATGGCGGGGGATCGGTGCCGATGGTTCTGGCCTCGGGCATGGCGATGGTGGCGCTCGTCATTCTCTTCGTGCGCTACGTCGCCGACCCGCTGACCGAGCGGCTGGCGCGCGC
>CAZPCU010000129.1:0-6143 GCA_964585075.1 uncultured Rhodobacterales bacterium | reverse complement strand
AAACCGCCTCCAGGGTTCGAATCCCTGTCTCTCCGCCACTTGCCCAGCTCATTGATACGAAACGAAAAACCTCCGGCTTCCCGGCGAAATTCTCCGCGCCTTGCGCCCCTGCGAAGACACCCGCGAGGAACCTGTCCGCCGGTCTTTCGGCACTGTTTCGCTTGGCGGCGCATCGGTTTCTGCAGGATTTCCGAACGCTGTGCAGGCGGCGTCGGGCTTCGATGTCCGGAGGGGCGGGCTGGAGGCGGATCCTGTCAGAACAACCCGGATTGCGAGACGGTGCCATGCACTGCCTGACCTCGGCGCTTGACCAGGCCGAGACCGTCGCGCTTGCCGGGGGCGGGTTTCCGCGGGGCAGGGGCTAGTGTCTTTGTTCCGGTCGATAGAGGCGCGCGCCGCTCTGACGCCATCGGCGAGGACCGTCGTCCCGGGACGCCGTGCTTTGCCTCAGACCGCGCGGGCGCGCAGGCCGCCGTCCGCGGCGTCGGTCGGCACGAGGGCGCGCACGAGCACCTGCATGTGCAGCACGCCCTCGGTCCGGCCGTCCCGCGCGACCCGGTAGCTGAGCGACGTGTCGCCGCCCGACATCGCGATCACGGACTCGAGCGTGTCGTCGGGTCCGACCTCGCCGGCGAACGGCCCCTCCGCGGCGTCCCCGGCCTCCATCACCGAGCGGACGCGCAGCACGCGCGCGCGGTTGATGTCGCTGATGAAGTCCACGATGTAGGGATCGTTGGGGTGAAGCAGGATGTCCTGCGGCTCGCCCTGCTGGACCACCCGGCCATCCTTCAGGATGACCAGGTGATCGGCGAGCTTCAGCGCCTCGTCGAGGTCGTGGCTGATGAAGACCACGGTTTTCTGCAATTCCTCCTGAAGCTCGAGCAAGAGATCCTGCATGTCGGTGCGGATCAGCGGGTCGAGCGCGGAGAACGCCTCGTCCATCAGCATGATCGGCGAGTCGGAGGCCAGCGCGCGGGCGATGCCCACCCGTTGCTGCATCCCGCCCGAGAGCTGGTGCGGATACTGCCCGCCCTGGCCTCCGAGGCCCACGCGGTCCAGCCACTTGAGCGCCTCGTCCTGGTAGTCGGCCTTCGTCTCCCCCCGGACGGCGCGGGCCATGCCGGCGTTCTCCAGCACGGTGCGGTGCGGCAGCAGCGCGAAATGCTGGAACACCATCGACATCTGCTGGCGGCGCAGGCGGCGCAGATCGCGCTCGTCGTAGGCCAGCACGTCATCGCCATCGAGGAGGATCTGGCCCGCGGTCGGCTCGATCAGCCGGTTGAGGTGGCGGATGAGCGTCGATTTGCCCGAGCCCGACAGCCCCATGATGACCGTGATCTCGCCCTTCCCCATGTCGACGTTGATATCCTGCAGGCCCAGCACATGGCCGTGCTCTTCCCAGAGCTCCGCCTTGCCCACGCCGGCATGGACATGCTCGAGCGCGCGCCGGGGATCGGGGCCGAAGATCTTGTAGAGATTGCGGATGGAGAGCTTGACGTCCTTGCCGTTTTCCATCGGTGCGGCCCCGTTCATGAGTTCTTCTGCGCCGCGCTGGCCGCGTTGACGCGGGCGAGCGCGGCCTTGGTCACCCGGTCGAGGATCACCGCCAGCAGCACGATGCCCAGCCCGGCGATGAGGCCGACGCCCAGTTCGAGGTTGCGGATGCCCCGCAGGACGAGAACGCCGAGCCCGGGGGCCGACACGAGCGAGGCGATCACCACCATGGCGAGGCTCATCATGATGGTCTGGTTCACGCCCGCCATGATGTTGGGCAGGGCGAGCGGGATCTGCACCCCGTAGAGCTTTTGCCGGTCGGTCATGCCGAAGGCGTCGGCGGCCTCGATCACCTCCTTGTCCACGAGCCGGATGCCGAGATCGGTAAGCCGGATGACCGGCACGATGGCATAGAGGATGATGGCGATGCCGTAGAGTTTCGGCTCGGTCACGGAGAACAGGAAAATGAGCGGGATGAGATACACGAAGGGCGGCAGGGTCTGGAGCATGTCCAGCACCGGGATCGTGACGCGCTGCATGGCGTCGCTCCGGGACATGGCGATGCCTATGGGCACGCCCAGGAGCACGCAGAGGAGGGCGCAGACGAAGATGATCGCCAGAGTCTGCATGGCGTAATCGTAATGGTCGATGAAGGCCATGAAGAGGATCGAGAAGGCCACGAAGCCCACGAGCTTCAGCGACCTCGAGGCGAAATGGACCACCGCCAGCAGCAGCGGGATCATGATGAACCACGGCGTGTTCTGGAAGGCATAGAGGGCGCCCTCGAGGAACCAGCTCAGCGGCTGGGTGATCGGGTCGAGCACGATCTTGAGCGTGTCCTTGATGTCGAGAAAGCCGCTCTCGACACCCTTGGTCAGATCGCGGGTGCGTGGAATCGCCGGGCAGGCCTTGTTGAGCGCGTCGAGAGAGGGGAAGGGCAACTCCCAGACCGATGCGGCGGGGGAGGCCCCGCCGTCCTCCGCCGGGGTCTGGCCCAGGAGCTCGGCCATGGTCATCGGGCCGGTGGTGGCGTCCTTGTCGCACCATTCCCTGAGGCCGAGGCCGTCGAAGACGAAATCATATGTCGCCATGTTCCGGCTCTCCCCGCGCAGGCCCTTCGCGGGCCCTGTCGTCGTTGCCTGCAAGCGGGGCCGCGCGCCTGGCACGGCCCCGCCCGATCATGCGCGTCACTGGATGATCGCGTCCAGCTTCCCGGCGGCGTCGTCGTTGACCCAGCCCATCCACGTGTCCTTGTTCTGGGTCAGGAAATAGACGGCGGCCTCCTCGGCGGAGGCGCTGTTGTCGGCCTGCCATGCCAGCAGGTTGCTCAGCTCCTGCGTGCCGAAGGAGATGTTGCTGACGAGTTCGAACACCTCGGGGTTGCGCTCGGCGAAATCCGAGGTCACGACGGTCAGCACCGGCGCGGCGGGGTAGGCGGACTTGCCCGGGGTCTCGCACTCCTGCGTCTGGTTGCAGGCATGGATTTCGGGATCGTGCGGCCCCATGTCGACGGCGACCATGCTGTAGCGGCCGAGCACGGCGGTCGGGCCCCAGTAGTAGCCGAACCAGGGCTCCCTGTTCTCGTAGGCCGAGGCCATCGAGGCGGGCAGCGTGTCGCCCGAGCCGTGGTTGAACACCTCGATTCCGTTGCCCTCGAAATCGAACGCCTGGACGAGGTTGTCGTTGGCGATCCGGCAGCCCCAGCCGTCGGGGCAGTTGTGGAAGCGCCCGCCGACCAGCTCGGGATTGGCCAGCACGCCCTCGATCGTCGCCAGTTCGGGATGCTCCTCGACGAGGTAGTCGGGCACCCACCAGTTCTCGCTGCCGCCCTCGGCGAAGACGTCGGCGGCCTTCTTCACCTTGCCCTCCTCTTCGAGCCTGAAATAGGCCGGGGCCGAATTGACCCAGAGTTCGGGGACGACGTCGGGTTCGTTGTTCTCTGCCAGCGACGTGATGGCGGTGGTGGTGGCAGAGGGCACGAGCGTCACGTCGCAGCCGTAGCCCTGCTCCATCAGGAACGCGGTGATCCTGGTGATGATCGAGCCCGAGGCCCAGTTCATCTCGGCCACCGAGACCTCGCCGCAGTCGGCATGCGCCGCGACCGGCGCGGTCAGCGCGCCGAAGGCCAGTGCAAGTGTCAGTTTTCTCATGGTCTTTCTCCCTGTGGTGGTCTTGTTCCTCTCGGGTCGTCCGCGTGCGGGTCAGTCATTGTCATCTCCCGCAGCGCCTGCCCCGGCACGCGACTGGGCCGAAGGCGGAACGGTGACGCGCAAGGCAAGCGCGTCGAGCGCCTGCCAGTCGGCAAGGGCGATCGGTCGGAGCGGCAAAGCCGCATCGCGTGTCGCCGTGGCCGGGGCCGGGGCGGCCTTGGCCTTGATCGTCATGTTGGCCCCGCCGGGATGGTCATCTGCCGGAATGGCAGACGCAGACAGACGGCCCGCCGTGTCCAGCAGGACGCGCCCGCCGCCCCAACCGATCGAGAGCCCGAGGCCAAGCCGGCGGGCGGCCCGCGACAGGAAGGGCAGGGTGACGCGCGGATGCGCGACCGCCACGACGGTGAGGGGATGCTCTCCCGGCCCCTCGGCCAGCCCGGCGAAATCCGCGAGCGCGATACCGGTGCGCAGCGGGCACTGTGCGCGCGCCCCGGGCGCCCAGCGGCCGGGTGCCGGCGCGGGGCGTTCCAGCGCGCCGAGGTCGTTCAGCCAACCGAGGATGATCGTCGGCCCGGCCAGACCGGCGCGTGACAGCCACGCGGCCGCCCAGCCTGCTTCCTCTGCCTCGCCCCAGTCGAGCCCGGCGCCCCGCGCCGCCTTGAAGCAGAGCGCGTCGATCTCCGACAGCGACAGCTGAACCCTTGCCGCCTCATGCGCGCCCGGCGCGGACGCGCTGCGGGCGGGATCGTTGGGCGAGAGCATCACGGTGCCGCCTCCCGGTGCAACTCGTCGGGGTAGGGCGCGCCCTGGAACAGGCTGATCCGCACCCAGCGGTCCGAGCGCGGGTCGAAGCGCGTTGCGCCGAAGAACGCGAGCTTGCAGCGCAGGAGGTCGATGGGCAGCATCTCGGCCGCGATGAGGTTGTCGCGGATCTCGGCGAAGGGGTGGCGCGCGGCGATCTGCGCGCGGCGCACCATCAGGCGATGCTCGGGCTTTGCCAGGACTAGGCGCGCCACCGGCGTGTCGCAGGCCTCCTTGCGCAGGGCATCCCGGAGCGCGGCGGCCTGACGCCCCGTATCGAGCGGCAGTTCGCGGGCCGCGCCGTCCTCCTCAAAGCGTTCGCCGAGCCGCGGCTCCAGCTTTTCCTCGGAGATGTACCAGAAACGCCCGCAGTGCCGCGGGTCGTCGTAGTCGGTGCCGAGGGCCCAGTCGTAATGCTCTTCGAGGATCCTGCTCAGCTCGGCCACGCGCATCGTGCCGTCGATGTCGAAATGCGCCTCCTCGTCGGCCTCCATGCACGCGCACAGCCCGTCGATCAGCGCGCCATGCGGCTCCAGCATCGCCGCGAGGAGAGCCTCCTGCGCCTCGAGCGGCAGATGCGCGCTCCCCCAGCGCCAGAGCGCGTCCCAGGGCTGCGGCGCCGTCGTCTGCCAATCGTGCGCCACGAAGTGCGCCAGCCGGGCCAGGCCCTCGCGCAGGTCCGCGAGCCGCGCCTGCTGAACGGGATGGTCGCTGTGCCATTCGGCGGCGTTGTCCCGTGCCGCGTCGAGTGCTGCGCGAAAGCCCGCGAGCGCCGCTTCGTCCGCGTTCTCCTGGGCGCGCACGCGGGCCAGCGCCTCTTCGCGGGCCATCATCCAGTTGTTGAGGAGCACCGGGTGACGCACGAGGAAGGGGGCCATGCCGAGCCCGGTGGAATTGCCCACCCCGAGGCCGCGGCGCAGGTCGGCGCGCAGCCGCACCGCTCGGTCGCCGCCGTGCGCCTGCGCCAGGTGCTCGACGAGATCGACCGTGAAGGCGCGGGTCAGCCAGACCGACAGCATCTCCGCCTGGAAGGGCGCGGACAGCGCGGGCCGCCCGGCGATCATCGCGCGGTCGGCCGCGCCGAACTTGCCCGAGCCGTAGACGGCGGTGGTGCGCATCAGGTACCCCGTCTCGCGCAGCATCCGCGCGTCGGGCTGATGCCCAGCCGCCAGCCGCTCCACCACGTGGTCGAAGAGCCGAACCGACCGGTTCGCACGGCTGAGAGACAGTTCGCGGGAGGTGACGCGCCCCGCTTCCTGCAGGGGCACATTCGCCTGCAACCGCTCCAGGTCGGCCGCGTCGGGGGTGCCGTCGAACAGCGCGAAGGTCGCGTCCCACGCGGTGGCGATCACCCGATCGGAGCGCTGGTGGGCGGGCAGGTCGTGACCGAAGGCCACGAGGCTCAGGCTGCCCCCGTCGAAGCGCATCCGGTAGACGGCGCGCCCCACGCCGCGCGCGTCCATGTCCCATACGGGGCGGTCGAACACCCAGTTCTCGGCCTCCATCCGCCGCAGGAGCTGGCGCAGGAACGACAGCCGCGTCGGGTGGCTGCAGCCCATCCGGTCGAGGCGCATGACCTCGGCGGGCGGCCGCCGGAAGGCCGCGGCCTGGGGCATCGGGTTGAGCCCCGCGCAGCTCATTGCGCGGCCTCCCGCCGGCGCGGTTCGGCGGCCCCGAAACTCTCGGCGAAGAACC
>CAZPCU010000128.1:0-6199 GCA_964585075.1 uncultured Rhodobacterales bacterium | reverse complement strand
CCGTGTCCACCATGTGCTCTACGACGCGCGGGCCGGCGATCTGGCCCTCCTTGGTGACGTGGCCCACCAGGATCACGGCGATGCCGCGCCGCTTGGCGAGCGTGACGAGCTCGTGCACCGCGGCGCGAAGCTGCGTGACGGAGCCGGGCGCGCTGTCCACGGCGTCCGACCACATGGTCTGGATCGAGTCGATCACGGCGAGGCCCGGCCGCTCGGCTTCCAGCGTGGAGAGGATGTCGGCGAGGCGCGTCTCGGCGGCGAGCCGCACCGGAGCTTCCTCGAGCCCCAGGCGCTGGGCGCGGAGCCGCACCTGCGCGCTCGCCTCCTCGCCCGACACGTAGATGGTGGCGAGCCCCGCCCCGGCGAACTGCGCCGCGGCCTGGAGGAGCAGGGTGGACTTGCCGATCCCCGGATCGCCGCCCAGCAGCACGGCCGATCCCGGCACGAGGCCGCCGCCCAGCACCCTGTCGAACTCGCCGATCCCGCTCGCCGCGCGGGGCGGGGGCGGCTCGGCGTGGGCGAGGTCGGTCAGCGGCAGAACCCGGCCCCGCGGGGTGGCGCCGCCGCCCGGCGCGGGCGCGCGGGGGCGGTCCTCGACGATGGTGTTCCACGCCCCGCAGGCCTCGCAGCGGCCGGCCCATTTCGAGGTGACGTTGCCGCAGGCGCTGCAGGTGAAGGAGGCGGATCGCTTGGCCATCCCCGACTTCCTGCCCGACCCCGCGGCGCGCTGCAAGCGGTCGCCGCCTCAGCGCGCCCTCGCCAGCGCGCGTTGCGTGAGCTGGCCGAGGACGAGCGAGGCGAGGATGCAGCCGGTGAAGAGCCAGAGGCCCCAGGCCGTCTCCAGCCGCCCCACGCCGATCCCCTTGGCCACGGTGATGTAGATCGCGATCAGGAAGACGTCGGCCATGGCGAGCTTGCCGAGGAACTGGAGCGCCGGCAGCGCCCGCGCCTCGAGGAGCCCGAACTGCACCAGCGCGAGGCCCAGGGTCTTCAGATACGGGGCGAGGAGCGCGAAGAAGGTCACCAGAAGCGCGAGGGCCACATCGCTCGCCCAGAGGGTCTGCAGCCCGGTGATCACGCTGATTTCCGACATGCCGAAGAGCGGCAGGAGCCCCGCGCGCATGAGCGGCGCGAACCACGAGACGGGATAGAGCACGAGAAGCGCCAGGTTGACGATGCGCAGCCACCCGGTCATGCGCGCCCGGCGGTCAGCAATGCCGCGACCGCGGCGGCGGCGCAGACCCACAGGAAGGTCGAGGCGGTCCGGATCCAGCTCTCTGCGTCCATGGCCCTACCGCGTGATCGCCCAGAGAAGGAGCAGAGCGAGGATAAGGAGGGCGTGCACCCAGTCGATCCACCTCCAGCGCCAGCCGCGGGCGAAGCCGGAGGCCCCGAGCGGCGCGGAGGCGGCGAGAAGCATCCATACGCCGCCGCCGGCCCGGGCGGCCGCGCTCGAGGCCGCGTGCACAGGGCCCGACCAGAGGCCGAGCAGGGCCGGGCCGAAGAGGGCGAAGAGCCCGGCGCTGGCCACGAGCGCCGCCCCCGCGGCCCAGAGCCGGCTCGGCCCCCCGGCCACCAGGACGCGAAGCGCCGCGAGCAGGAACACCGCCGGCAGATAGGCGAACTGCTTCAGCGCCAGGAAGGTCAGGACGGTGTAGTTCGGCTCGAAGCCCGGCATGTGGCGCCTGTTCGCTGCGTGTGGGCCGCTCAAAGATAGTGGTGGGGCGCGCGCTCCGCCAGCGCGTTACCGGATGGCCGCGATCGGGCCCTCGGCGCGGCCGTGGATGAACTGATCGAGATAAGGGTCTCCGGACTCGTCCATCCCGGAGACCGGCCCCGTCCACTTGATCACGCCGTCATGGAGCATCGCCACGTTGTCCGCGATGGCGCGCACGCTCGTCATGTCGTGGGTGATGGTCATGGCCGTGGCGCCCATCTCGGTGACGATCTCGCGGATGAGCTCGTTGATGACGCCCGCCATGATCGGGTCGAGCCCCGTCGTCGGCTCGTCGAAGAAGATGATCTCCGGTTCGGCGGCGATGGCGCGGGCGAGGCCCACGCGCTTCTGCATCCCGCCCGAAAGCTCGGCCGGATACTTGTCGAGCACGTCTTCACCCAGCCCAACGCGGCGGAGCTTTTCCAGCGCGACCTCGCGCGCCTCGGCGCGCGGCCGCTTGAGCGACCCGCGCAGGAGGCGGAAGGCCACGTTCTGCCAGACGGGCAGGGAATCGAAGAGCGCGCCGCCCTGGAACAGCATCCCGAACCGCGCGAGAAAGGTGTCCCGGTCGCCTTCGCGCGTGTCCCTTCCGTCGAGGAGGATCCGGCCGGCATCGGGCCGGACGAGGCCGAGGATGCACTTGAGCAGCACGGATTTCCCGGACCCGGAGCCCCCGATGATGACCATGGAGGTTCCGGTCTCCACGGTGAGGTCCACGCCGCGCAGAACCCGGTTCTCGCCGAAGGCCTTGTGGATGCCCGAAAGCTCGATCATGCCGCGAAGAAAAGCTCTGTCAGGATGTAGTTGGACGCGAGGATCAGCACGCTCGACGACACGACGGCCGATTTCGTGGCCCGTCCCACGCCCTGCGCGCCGCGCCCCGAGTTCATGCCGTGATAGCAGCCCATGAGCGCCACGATGAAGCCGAACACGGCACCCTTGATGAGGCCCGAGACCACGTCCCAGCCCTCGAGGAAATCCATCGTGTTCTCCAGATAGGTGGCCGCGTTGAACTCGAGCCGCGTGATGCCCACGAGATAGCCGCCGAGGATGCCGATCGAGTCGCCCACGGCCACGAGGACCGGCACCGAGAGCGTGGCGGCGAGCACCCGCGGAACGGCGAGATATTTCAGCGGGTGGGTCGAGAGCGTCACCAGCGCGTCGATCTGCTCGGTGACCTTCATGGTGCCGATCTCGGCCGCGATGGAGGAGGCCACCCGCGCCGCGACCATCAGACCGCCCAGCACGGGGCCGAGCTCGCGCACGATCCCGATGGCCACGATCTGCGGCACCACCGCCTCGGCGTTGAAGCGCGAGCCGCCGGCATAGATCTGCAGGGCGAGCGCGCCGCCGGTGAAGATCGCCGTCAGGCCCACGACCGGCAGCGAAAGCCAGCCGATCTGCAGCACCGCGTTCAGGAATTCCCGGGCGTAGAAGGGCGGGCGGACCATGTGGCCCACCACGCGGCCGGCGTAGATCGCGACCGCCCCCGCCGCGGCGAGCAGCGCCATCACCGTGCGCCCCGTGGCGGCGAGGGGGGCCGTGGGGCTCATGTGCTCGAATACTTCCGGACGTAGCGCCGCCCCAGCGCGGTGAGGATCTCGTAGCCGATCGTGCCCGCGGCCAGGGCGAGGTCGTCCACGCCCTGGTGCGCGCCGAGAACCTGCAGTGTGGCCGGATCCTCGTCGAGGTGCGTGACCTCCACGCCGATCAGGTCCATCGAGATGCGCCCGCGCACCGGGCAGGGCACGCCGTCGGCGTGGACGCTGATCTTCGGGCCCATGATGCGGTGGAGCCCGTCGGCATAGCCCGCGGCGATGGTGGCGATCCGCGCGGGCGCCTCCGCCGTCCAGCTGTTGCCGTAGCCCACCGTCTCGCCGGGCGCGATATCGCGGGTCTGGATCACCGGCACGTCGAGGGTGACGACGTGCTGCGCATCGGCGAAGGGCGCGCCGCCGTAAAGGCCGATGCCCGGGCGGGTCATCTCGAAATGGTAATCCTCGCCGAGGAGAATCCCGCCCGTCGCCCCGAGCGAGCGCGGCGCGCCGATGCTGTCGGTCATCTCGAGGAAGGCGGCGAGCTGCGCCCGGTTCATGGGATGCTCCGGCTCGTCGGCGCAGGCGAGGTGGCTCATCACCAGCCGCGGCCCGAGCTCCAGCGCGACGTCGCGCAGCGCCTGCCACTCCGCCGGCTCCATGCCCAGCCGGTTCATGCCTGTGTCGAGCTGCACGCCGAAGGGCGCGCCGGGAAGGGCTTCCGCGTGGCGCACCATCTGGTCGATGGAATTGACCAGCGGCACCAGGCGCGCCTCCGACAGGAGCGCCGTGTCGCCCTCCATGTGCCCGGAGAAGACGAAGATCTCCGGCCCGTCGCCGAGCACGCGGCGGAGCGCCGCGCCTTCTTCGGCGATGGCGACGAAGAAGCTGCGCGCTCCGGCCTTCGCAAGGGCGCGCGCCACCGGCGCGAGGCCGAGCCCGTAGCCGTCGGCCTTCACCACGGCGGCGGTTTCGCCTTGCGTCAGGGCATCGAGGGCGCGCCAGTTCGCCACCAGCGCGTCGAGGTCGATCGTCAGCTTCGCCTGCGCCATGGCGGGGTGTTTGGCACGCCGGCGGGCGAGGTCAAGGCAAAACCGGGCGCAGGCCCGCGGCGCGCCGCTTGCCCGGATGGCGGACGGAGGCTAGAGCGGCGCAATGGCGCGGGAATCTCCCTTCGACGGCTGGCGCGACGAGCTCGCCATCTTCGCCCTGGCGGTGCAGTTCCTGACGCGGCTTCCCGTGCCGCGCGACCTGCCCTTCTCGGACGCGCGGCTTCTGCGCGCCACGCGCTACTACCCCGCCGTCGGGCTCCTCGTGGGCGCGATCGGCGCGGCCGTGCTCCTGGGCGCCTCGCCGGTGCTGCCCTGGCCGGTGGCGGTGCTTCTGTCCATCGCAGCGACGGCGGTCGCGACGGGCGGCTTTCACGAGGACGGGCTGGCCGACGCCGCCGACGGTCTCGGCGGCGGCGCGTCGCGGGACCGCGCGCTCGAGATCATGCGCGACAGTCGGCTCGGCAGCTACGGAGCGCTGGCGCTCGGCCTGACGCTCGCGCTCAAGGCGGCGGTGCTCATGTCGCTGACGCCGGGCGCGGCGGCCTGGGCCGTGCTGCTCGCCCACGGCATCAGCCGCTACGCGCCGGTAGCGGTCGTGGCGCGCTTCGACTATGCCCGCGACGCGGGCGCGAAATTCGCGGCGCCCACGGTCAGCGCCGCGGGGCACAGGGTCGCGCTGGCCACCATGGCCGCGCTCGCGCTGGCGCTGGCGCTCGCGCTCGGCCCGGGCGCGGCGGGCACCGGGATCGCCGGGGGCGCGGCCCTCGCCGCCGTTTTCGCGCGGATCTACCTCCGCAAGCTCGGCGGCTACACGGGCGACTGCCTGGGCGCCACGCAGCAGATGGCGGAGCTCGGGCTTCTTCTCGGGGTGGCGGCATGGGCGTGACGCTTCTGCGCCACACGACGCCGGCCGTCGCGCCGGGCACCTGCTACGGGCGCACCGATCTCGCGCTGGCCGAGAGCTTCGAGGCGGAGGCCGAGGCGGTGCTGGCCGGTTTGCCTGAAATCCGTCACGTGGTGACGAGCCCGTTGTCGCGCTGCCGCCGCCTGGCCGAACGCATCGGCGCGCACAGCGGCCTGCGGGTCGAGGTCGCGGAGCTCTGGACGGAGATGGATTTCGGGCGCTGGGAGGGGACGGCGTGGGACGCGATCCCGCGCGCCGAGCTTGACGCCTGGGCGGCCGATTTCCTCCACGCCCGCCCCCATGGCGGGGAAAGCGTGGCCGAGCTGCGCGACCGGGTGGCGGCGGCCCTCGCCGCCGTGCCGGGGGAGGGCACGCTCGTCGTGACCCATGCCGGGACGATCAAGGCCGCGCGGCACCTCCACGGGATCCCCGGCGCCTGGGAGGAAAGCCATCCCTTCGGCGGCTTCGTGGCGCTTCAGGGTTCGCCCCAGTAGCTGCGGTAGCGTTCCCAGATCTTCTCGCCCACGAGGCAGTCATACGCGCCCGGCGCCTGCGCGCGCCACAGCCCCTCGGGCGGGCGGCCCGCGATCTCGAGGACCATCTTGCGGCGCACGGCGTCGCCGAACTGGTCCCACCCCACCACCGGCACGACGAAGGCGCCCGCCCCGCCGATCACGCAGTTCTCGTAATAGACGTCGAGGTCCGCGATGTCCCAGACCTGAAGCCGGTCCTCGGGCGTCATCAGCGGCAGCCCGTTGATCGTGATCCCGCGCGAGAGCACGGAATCCCGCGCCATCGGCACCGGCCGCCCCTGGTTGTTCGGCCCGTCGCCCGAGATGTCGATCACGCGCCGCAACCCGTCGAAGCCGTTCCGCTCGAAGAGCGTGGCCGAGTAGAGGAGCGCGCCCGAGATCGAGGTGCGCCGCATGCCGGGTTCCAGCTGCACGCCGATCCGGTCCGCGAAGGCATGGGCGGCCTCGGGCCCGTCGAT
>CAZPCU010000127.1:0-6201 GCA_964585075.1 uncultured Rhodobacterales bacterium | reverse complement strand
CATAGGTTTCGGTGTCGAAGCCCGAAAGCGCCAGCCACTGGCTGATCGACTGGCGCATGTCCTGCTCGTCGTCGATGATCGCGATCTTCATGGCCTTGGTCATGGCACGCTCACTCCGCGGCTCTTGCTTCTTCGGTCAGGACGGGCAGCTGCATCTCGAACACCGCGCCGCCCGCCTCGGAATTGCGCGCGGTCAGCCGGCCGCCGAGATCGGCCACGATGCCGGAGGAGATGGCAAGCCCGAGCCCGACGCCTTCGCCGGGCTGCTTGGTGGTGTAGAAGGGTTCGAAGAGCGCGTCGAGATCCTCGATGCCGGGCCCGTTGTCGCGCACGGTGAGCACCGCGGTCTCTCCGCTGGCGAGGATGATGTCGATCTCGGGCGACTCCACCGTGCGGGTCGCGTCGATCGCGTTGCGGATGAGGTTGACCATGACCTGCTCGATCCGCACCCGGTCGCCCATCACCATCACCGGCCGCCCGGGCAGGACGCGGTTGATCCGCACGTTCCCCTGCCGGAGCTGCGGCTCCATCATGGCCAGCGCCGAGGCCAGCGCCTCCACCAGATCGACCGGCGCGAGGCCCTGATCCCCCTTTCGGGCATAGGATTTGAGCTGCCGCGTGATCGCGCCCATGCGCTCGATCAGGTCGTCGATCCGGTGGAAGGCGGCGAGCGCCTCGTCGGGCCGGTTCCGCCGCAGCAGAAGCCGCGCGCCGGCGAGGTATGTCTTCATGGCGGCCAAAGGCTGGTTCAGCTCGTGGCTGACGGCCGCCGACATCTCGCCGAGCGCGGCCAGCTTGGAAGACTGCGCCAGCGTCTGCTCGGCCACGGCGAGGGTTTCCTGCACCCGTTCGCGCTCGGCGATTTCCCGCTGAAGGCGCCGGTTGAGCGCGCGGAGTTCCGCCGACTCCCGCTGGAAGAGCGCCATTCGGAGCGCCGTCTTGCGGGACAGGAAATAGAAGGCGAGCGCGAGGAGAATCGCGAAACCCATGATCTCGAGCGCGAGAACCGCGTTCACCCGCTCGCGCACCGAGTCGTAGGTCGTGAAGCTCGCCATGCGCCAGCCGCGGAACGGCAGGCGCGTCTCGGTCCGCATCACGGCCTGGCCGCGCAGGTAGGCGTCCGCCGGCAGGGCCGTCCAGTCGGCGGTGGCCTGGATCGCGCGCTCGATGGCGCTGTCGGGCGGCTCGCGCTCCAGCGCCGCCTCCTCGGTGAGCCCGCGCCAGCGCGGCTCGGTGGCCAGGATGATCGCGCCCTCGCTGTCGGTGACGAGCACCGCGTCGGAGATTCCGGCCCAGGCGCGCTCGAACTTGGCGAGATCGACCTCCACCACGATCACGCCGAGCACGCCGCCCTGCCCCTCCACGCGGCGCGAATACATGAAGCGGTAGCCGCCGGATTCCCGCGGCAGCGTGGTGAAGACCGTGCCGGAAGACCTGAGCGCCTCGACGAAATAGGGCTGCGCGCGATGCTTCGCGCCGAGCTGGTTGCGGTCCGTCGCGGCCACCGTGCGACCGTCGCGGTCGAGCAGGGTGAGAGAGGCCGCGCCGATCTCGTCCACGAAGCCGATCAGGCGCTGGGTGGACTGGCTGTATTCGCCCAAGCTCAGCGCGCTGATGAGCGCCGGGTCGCGGGCGAGAAGCTGCGGAACGATGGCGTTCCGGCGCAGCTCCGAGAGCAGGTTGCCAGAGTAGAGCGCGAGGCGGAGCTCGGCGCGGTTGCGGGTGGTCTCGGTGAAGCGCTCGGTCAGCAGATGGTTCGTGAGCCAGACGATGGACACGGCC
Organism: uncultured Rhodobacterales bacterium; assembly: GCA_964585075.1. Taxonomy (GTDB): domain Bacteria; phylum Pseudomonadota; class Alphaproteobacteria; order Rhodobacterales; family Rhodobacteraceae; genus Rhodosalinus. The sequence continues at coordinate 4,419 of CAZPCU010000127.1, read as the reverse complement.
ATCCCGAGAAGCGCCAGCAGCGCCAGCCGCACCTTCCAGCTGAGCGGCCCGTTCCGCCGGGCGCGGGCCGTGGTGGGCACGAGATCCGTCATGCAGAGAGATTAGGGGCCCGGGCCGGGGCGCTCAAGTCAGGCCGCCGCGAGCGCGCCCACCAGCGACTCGAAGAGCGGCCGCCCGTCGCTGCCGCCATGGGCGGGGTCCACGGCGCGCTCGGGATGGGGCATCATGCCGAGGACGCGGCGGTTCTCCGAGAGGATGCCGGCGATGTTCCGGGCGGAGCCGTTGGGATTGTCGAGATAGGTGAAGGCGATCCGGTCCTCCGCCGCCAGCCGCTCCAGCGTCGCCGCGTCGGCGGTGTAGTTGCCGTCATGGTGCGCCACGGGCACGACGATCTCCTGCCCTGCGCCGTAGGCGGCGGTGAAATCGCTCTCCGTCGTCGCCACGCGAAGGCGCTCGGGCCGGCAGATGAACTTGAGGCCCGCGTTGCGCATCAGCGCCCCAGGCAGGAGCCCGGTTTCGGTGAGCACCTGGAAGCCGTTGCAGATGCCGAGCACGTATCCGCCCCGCTCGGCGTGCGCCGCGACGGCGCGGCAGACGGGCGCGTTGGCCGCGATGGCGCCGCAGCGCAGGTAGTCGCCGAAGGAGAAGCCCCCCGGCAGCGCCACGAGATCGACGCCCTGGGGCAGCGCGGTGTCCTTGTGCCAGACCATGCTCACCCGCGCGCCCGCGGCGGCGAGCGCCACGGCGAGGTCACGGTCGCAGTTGGAGCCCGGAAAGACGATGACGGCGGCATGCATGGGCGGACTCCTCAGCTTGCGAAATCGGTGATGACGGCGACGCCCGGCGGCGCGGGCGCGTCGAAGGCGGCGAGTTCGGCGGTCGCCCCGGAGAGCGCGATCCGCCGGGTGACGAGCGGCGAGAGGTCCACCCGGCCGGACTCCACGAGGCTGAGGAGCGGCGGGTAGCGCCAGGCCGGCATGCCCCGCGTGCCGTAGAGCGCGAGCTGGCCGGAATAGACCGCGTCCATGGGCAGCGCCATGGTCGCGTTCGCGCCGGCGGGCATGCCCACGAGGACCATGCGGCCCATCTTTCCAAGGCTTTTCAGGGCGCTGGCGGTGGTTTCCTCGATCCCGAGCGCCTCGATGGCCAGGTCGGCGCCGCCGCCCGTGACCTCCCGCACGGCCTGGGCGGCGTCGGCCTCACGGGCGTTGACCACCGCCTCCGCGCCCAGCGCGCGGGCGAAGTCGAGCTTCTCGTGCACCACGTCCACCACAACGACGCGTGCACCCAGGGCGCGGCCCAGAAGCAGCGCCGAGACGCCGACCCCGCCCCCGCCGAAGACGGCGAGCCACTCCCCCGGCCGCAGCGCCGCGCGGTCGGTGAGGGCCTGCCAGGCGGTCGTCACCCGGCAGCCGAGCCCGGCCGCGAGATCGGGCGCCACGCCGGGCGGAAGCGCGGCGAGATTGGCGTCGGCATGGGCCACGGCCACGTATTCCGCGAATGCGCCGGGCACGGTGAAGCCCGGCAGCACCTGCCGCGCGCAGGTCGTCTGCCGCCCCGCCGCGCAGGCCGGGCAGGCGCCACAGGCCAGGATGAAGGGCGCGATGACGCGATCGCCCGCGCGCCAGCGCGTCACGCCCTCGCCCACCGCGACCACCTCGCCGCAATACTCGTGGCCGGGAATGTGCGGCAGGCTCACGTCCGGGTCCGCGCCGGTCCAGACATGCCAGTCCGAGCGGCAGACGCCGCAGGCCAGCACGCGCAGCACCACGCCGCCCGGCGGCGGCGCCGGGTCCGCCTCCGAGACGATCTCGAGCGGCGCGCGCCAGCCGGTGAGCCGCGCGGCCCGCATCAGCCCATCTCGATGTCGTAGCGCTCGATCACCGTGTTCGCGAGGAGCGTCTCGCACATCCGCTCCACGGTCTCGCGGTCGGTGCCGGGGGCGAGGTCGAGCTCGATCACCTTGCCCTGGCGCACGCCCTCCACCCCCTCGAAGCCGAGGCTGCCGAGCGCGTGGCGCACCGCCTCGCCCTGGGGGTCGAGGACGCCGTCCTTCAGCATCACATGCACACGTGCCTTCATCGGCTCTCTCCCGTCTCGTTTGCCCCCGGCCTGTCCCAGCCGTCATGGCGCCAGCGCCAGCCCTCCACCGCCCTGGCGAGCGCGGCCACGCGCGCGTCGAACGCCTCGGAGGCCACTTCCCGCGTCTCGACGGCGAGGATCCTGTCCTCCGCCGTCTGGCGCGTCTCGAGCCCGCTGGCGACCAGGTAGTCCTTCAGCACCGTGGCATTGACCGCGCCGCCGCCCTCGGCGGCGAAGCGGTGCTCCACCGGCGCCGGGCGCGTGCCGTCGTCGCCCCGCGCGGCGAGCGCCGCGCGCGTCGCGTCGCTTCTTTGCTTGAGCGGGTCCTTGCGGCGGAACAGGCCGAACATGGGCGCCTGGTCGGGCTCAGTTGATGAGATGCGGCTTCGTCATCTGCGCGGCCTGCTTCGGCATCACGCCGAGGCGGCGCGCGACCTCCGCGTAGGCGTCCGACAGGCTGCCCAGATCGCGGCGGAACACGTCCTTGTCGAGCTTCCGGCCGGTTTCCATGTCCCAGAGCCGGCAGCTGTCGGGGCTGATCTCGTCGGCGACGATCAGGCGCTGGTAGTCGCCTTCGTAGAGCCGGCCGACCTCGATCTTGAAGTCCACGAGCCGGATGCCCACCCCCATCATCACGCCCGAGAGGAAATCGTTCACCCGGAGCGCGAGGCGCACCATGTCGTCCATGTCCTGCTGGGAGGCCCAGCCGAAGGCGTGGATGTGCTCCTCGGTGACCAGCGGATCGCCCAGCTTGTCGTCCTTGAAGTAGTATTCGACGATCGGCTGCGGCAGCGGCGTGCCCTCCTCGATCCCGAGCCGCTTCGACAGCGACCCGGCGGCGAAGTTGCGCACCACGACCTCGAGCGGGATGATCTCGCAGGCGCGCACGAGCTGCTCGCGCATGTTGAGCCGGCGGATGAAATGGGTGGGCACGCCGATGTTGTTGAGCCCGGTCATGAAGAACTCGGACAGGCGGTTGTTCAGAACGCCCTTGCCCTCGATCACGTCGTGCTTCTCGGCGTTGAAGGCGGTCGCGTCGTCCTTGAAATACTGGACGAGCGTTCCGGGCTCGGGGCCCTCGTAGAGGATCTTCGCCTTGCCCTCGTAGATCTTCTTGCGGCGCGCCATGGGAATCCTTGCAGGTTGCGCCGGACGGGTCGTCCGGCGGCGATGCGCTCTCATAGTGCATGCACGCCTTGCCCGCAAGCGCGCCCGGCCCTTGCGGGCGGCGGCCGGGGCGGGCATATCTTGACCGAGCCCGGACAGTTCAGGGGATTTCCGAACCATGACCACCTTCAACGACCGCGAACGCGCCTTCGAGAACAAGTTCGCCCACGACGCCGAGATGCAGTTCAAGGCCGAGGCCCGGCGCAACAAGCTCGTCGCCTACTGGGCGGCGGAGCTGATGGGCAAGACGCCCGAGGAGGCGGCGGACTACGCCAAGGAGGTCATCAAGGCCGACTTCGAGGAGGCCGGCCACGAGGACGTCGTGCGCAAGGTCGCCGGCGACCTCGGCGACAAGTCCTCGCCCGAGGAGGTGCGCGCCAAGATGGCCGAGCTGCTCGCCGAGGCGAAGGCCCAGCTTCTCGAAGAGGAACGCTGAGGCCGCGACGGCCTGCCACGCATCGGAGACCGGCTGACGCGCGCCGCGGGGGGCGGCGCGCACGGCATGCGGCAAGACACGCCCGTCGGCGAGGCCGCGCGCGGCCCCGCCGCGACGCGGGCCCGGCATGGGCGCCGCGCCTCATGACCATCTTGAGCGATTTGGATTTGCCAGCCCTTCGCGGCTGTGTCAGGCAAGGCCGACCCATCACCGGATACTCTGCATGACCGACGCTCTCTCCCGCCTGCTCGACTCGCGCGCGTGGCTGCTGGCCGACGGCGCCACCGGCACCAACCTCTTCAACATGGGGCTCCAGTCCGGGGATGCGCCCGAGCTCTGGAACGTGGATCATCCCGACCGCATCCGCGCGCTCTACGCCGGCGCCGTCGAGGCCGGGAGCGATCTCTTCCTCACCAACTCCTTCGGCGGCAACGCCTCGCGGCTGAAGCTTCATTCCGCGCAGGACCGGGTGTTCGAGCTGAACCGCGCCGCCGCCGAGATCGGCCGCGAGGTCGCCGACGCGGCCGGCCGCGCCGTCGTGGTGGCGGGCTCGGTGGGCCCCACCGGCGACATCATGGAGCCCGTGGGATCGCTCACCCACGCCGAGGCGGTGGAGATGTTCCACGAGCAGGCGGAAGGGCTGAAGGCGGGCGGCGCGGACGTGCTCTGGCTCGAGACGATCAGCGCGCCCGAGGAGTATCGCGCCGCGGCGGCAGACGTTGCTCGTCCTTGTG
>CAZPCU010000126.1:0-6207 GCA_964585075.1 uncultured Rhodobacterales bacterium | reverse complement strand
TCCGACTGGGAGCGGATCGAGGCCTTCGCCGACATCATCTACAAGGCGGGCTACGCCGCGCCGATCCGCACGCCGCGGGGCGAGGACATCATGGCCGCCTGCGGGCAGCTCAAGTCGGCGACCGAGCGCGCGAAGAAGCGCCGCGCCGAGATCGAGGCCGAGGCCGGGCTCTGACGGCCGCACCAGGGGCGCCCTCGCATCGCGCGCCCCGGCGGGCTATGTCGGGGCCCATGAGCCGTTTCGCCCCCCTTCCGAACCCGCGCACCGGCGATGGGCGGGACCGCCTCACCGGGGTGGAGGTGGAGTTCGGGGGACTCGCCGAAAGCGCCGCGGCCGGCATCCTGCGGGACTGCCTGGGCGGGCGCGTGGTTTCGCCCCACGGCCACGACCGCCGGCTCGAAGGCAGCCGCATCGGCGCCGTGGAGATCTATCTCGACACCGCGCTCCGCGACAAGCTGGCCGGCTGGCCGCGGCTGCGCGAGGCGGGCCACGAACTCGCCCGCGAGATCGTGCCCGTGGAGATCGTGACCGAGCCGCTCGACCGCGAGGGGCTTCTGGCCCTCGACGACGCGCTCGGGGCGCTGCGGAAGGCCGGGGCGACGGGCAGCGGCGCGGGTCTCTTTTTCGGCTTCGGCGTGCATCTCAACGTCGAGATCGCGTCGGAGGAGGCCCCCGACATCGTCCGCCCGCTTCTCGCCTACGCGCTGATCGAGGACTGGCTGCGGCGCGCCGCACCGATCGACGAGGCGCGCCGCGTCCTGCCCTTCGCCGATCCCTACCCCACGAGCTTCGTGCGCCGCCTTGCGGAGCTGGGCCCGGATGGCGGGCTCGGCCCCGCGATGGACGCCTATCTCGAGGAGACGCCCACGCGGAACCGCGGCCTCGACATGCTGCCCGTGTTCGCGCATCTCGACCGCGACCGCGTCGCCCGGGCGATCACCGGCGCGACCTCGGCGCGCCCGGCCTTCCACTTCCGCCTGCCGGACTGCCGGATCGACGAGGCCGACTGGTCGCTCGACGTGCCGTGGCGGCAATGGCTGACGGTGGAGCGCGTCGCCGCCGACCGCGACCTTCTGGAAACGCTCGCCGCGCGCTGGCGGGCGGCGCATGGTCCGGTCACGCTGTTCCGCGGCGGCTGGGGCGAGGAGGCAGGAGCGATCCTCGCCGCGCAGGGGATGGCCGCGCCGTGAGCCGCCCCCGAATCGCCGTCACCGTCTCGCGCCGCTCGGGCTGGCGCATCTTTCCCTGGATGGCGCTCAACATCCGGCTCGCCGGCGGGCGTGCGCTTCGCTGGGAGGCGGGCCGCCCGGCGGACCTTGACAGCGTGGACGGTCTCGTGATCGGCGGCGGCGACGACATCTCCCCCGACCTCTACGGCGGCCGCATCGTCACCTCGGCCCGGCTCGACCCGGAACGGGATGCGCTGGAGCGCCGCCTCGTGGAAGCCGCGCTCCTCCGCGACAAGCCGGTGCTCGGCATCTGCCGGGGCAGCCAGATGCTGAACGTGGCCCTCGGCGGGACGCTCCACCAGGACGCCTACGCGGTCTACACCCGGAGCGACCGGCGCTGGACGGTGCTGCCGCGCAAGGAGGTGCATGTCGCCCCCGGGACGCGGCTGGCCGGCCTGGCGGGGTGCGAGCCCATGCACGTCAACGCGCTTCACACGCAGGCGGTGGCCCGCCTCGGCGAGGGGCTCCGGGTGGCCGCGCATGACCGGGGCGGCATGATCCAGGCGATCGAGAGGCTCTCGGAACCCTTCGCGCTGGGCGTCCAGTGGCACCCCGAGCACCTGATCTACGCGCGCCGTCAGCGCCGGCTTTTCCGCGCCCTCGTGGAGGCCGCCGCCGCCCGCCGGCGCGCGGCGCGCCAGATGGCGGCCGTGGACCGGATCGAGTGAGCGGCGAGGCTATTCGATCGCGGCGTAGCGCGCCTCCCGCAGGCGGCGGGCCACGCGCTCGCAGAGCTCCGGGTCCGCCTCGTCCAGCGCGGCGAGAACGGCGCGGAGCTCCGCCCGAACCCCGTGAAGCTGATCGACGAGCGACATGATCACGCCCAGCGCGTCCTCGTCGAGCCCATAGCCCTCGGCGAGGTCGCAGAGCAGCTCCAGCCGCGCGATGTCCATCTGGCGGAACATCTGCCCGCGCTCGGACTCGAGCGGGCGCACGAGCTCGGCCTCGACGAAGGCGGAGAGCTGATTTTCGCTGAGCCGCGCCACGACGGTGACGGTCTCTGTGAAGCTGTAGAGGCGTGTCATGTCGGCATCCCCTTGCGTGGATCGTATCCGTGCGCCTCGCGCCAGCGCTCCATGAAGGCTTCGAGCTCCGCGTCGATCTCGGGCGGCGCGGCGATGGAGAGCTCCACCAGCTGATCGCCGCGGCCCTTGCCGCCGCGCCCCTTCGCGCCCCGCCCGCGCAGCCGCAGGACGCGCCCGCTGCTCGCGCCCTTCGGGATGGTGAGGTTCACCGGCCCGTCGATCGTGGGCGTGCGCACCTTGGCCCCCAGCACCGCCTCGTCGATCGAGATGGGCAGCGTGATGCGGATGTCGTCGCCCTCCCGCCGGAAGAGCGGGTGCGGCTCCACCTCGAGAGTCACGTAGGCGTCGCCCGGCGGGCCCTCGCCGAGGCCCGCGCCCCCCTTGCCGCGCAGCCGCAGCGTCTGCCCGTCCGCCGCGCCTTCCGGGATCGTCACCTCGAGCCGCCCGCCCTCGGGCAGCGTGATCTGCGTGCGCGTGCCGCGCGTGGCGTCGAGGAAGGGCACCTTGAGCGTGTAGTGGCGATCCGGCCCGCGGGCGTGGAACGCCCGCCCGCCGCCGCCGAAGCCGCCCTCGAACCCGCCGGCGAAGGGGCCGCCCGCCTGTCCGCGCGCGCGCAGGAACTCGGCGAAGATGTCGGACATGTCCGCCTCCTCGCCGAAGGAATATCCCCCGGCCCGCGCGCCGCCACGATAGGGGTTGCCGGGCTGCTCGGCGAAATCGCGGTAGAACTGCTGCGCGCGTTCCTGCCCCGTCTCGTCGATCTCTCCGCGATCGTAGCGCGCGCGCGTCTCGGGATCCTTCAGAAGCTCGTAGGCGGCGTTCGCCGTCTTGAAACGCGCCTCGGCCGCCGGGTCGTCGGGCTTCAGGTCCGGATGGCTCTCCTTCGCGATCCGGCGATAGGCCTTCTTGATCTCGGCCTCGCTGGCCGTCTTCTCGACGCCCAGGACCTCGTAGGGATCGAAACTCATGGGCCGCCTCCCCGCGCGTCCGCCTCGCGCCCGATTGATACCGCTTCACCCCGCAGAGACAAGGGGGCCCCGGGCGCTACCGGCCCGGAATGCTCTCCCGTTTCGTGACCGGCCCCCAGGTCTCGATGATCTCCACCGCCTCCTCGGCGGTCTCGGCGAAACGGAAGAGCGAGAGATCGTCCTCCGATATCGTGCCGGCCTCCGCCAGCCCGCGCCAGTCGATGATACGCTCCCAGAACTCGCGGCCGAAGAGAAGGAAGGGAATCCGCTGCATCCGCCCGGTCTGGATGAGCGTCAGCGCCTCGAACATCTCGTCCATCGTGCCGAAGCCGCCGGGGAAGATGCAGACCGCGTTGGCGCGCATCAGGAAATGCATCTTCCGGATCGCGAAATAGTGGAAGTTGAAGCAGAGATCGGGCGTCACGTAGCCGTTGGGCACCTGCTCGTGGGGCAACACGATGCTGAGCCCGATGCTCTCGCCGCCGGCCTCGTGCGCGCCGCGATTGCCCGCCTCCATGACGCCCGGACCGCCGCCCGTGACGATCACGTTCTCGCCGGTGCCGAGGCATCGCTCGGTCATCAAGCGCGAGAACTCCCGCGCCACCTCGTAGAAGCGCGAGAGCTCGGCCAGCCGCGGCGTCTTGGCCTCGTGCGCCTTCGCGGGTTCCGGGATGCGCGCGCCGCCGAAGAGAACGATGGTGCTCTGCACGCCATGGGCGTCCATCAGAAGCTGCGGCTTCAGGAGCTCGAGCTGCAGGCGCACCGGGCGCAGCTCGTCGCGCAGCATGAAGTCCTCGTCCACGAAGGCGAGGCGGTAGGCCGGCGAGCGGGTCTGCACCGTGCCGGGCTTGTGCTCGGCGGTGGACCGGTCCGCCCCGGCATCGGGAAACGGGCTCCGGCGGTCGTCCTTCATGGGGCACTCCTGCGGCGCGTCATGCCTTCCTGCCTAGCGCAGGGGCCGCGCCTGTGCGAGGGCCGATTGTGCGCCCGCGTCCCTCGGCCTATACCCCGGCGCGAGGAACAGCGATCCAGGAGGAGCAGGAAGGCATGTCCCACGCCCAGCTCGAAGCCGCCATCGACGCCGCCTGGGAGGCGCGCGACACCATCACGCCCGCCACCGGCGGCGAGATCCGCGAGGCCGTGGAAGAGACGCTCGACGCGCTCGACAGGGGCGCGCTCCGCGTCGCCGAGCGCGGCGAGGACGGCCGCTGGCACGTCAACCAGTGGGCCAAGAAAGCGGTGCTGCTCGGCTTCCGCCTTCACGACATGGAGGTGCAGGACGGCGGCCCGCAGGGCGCGCACTGGTGGGACAAGGTGGACAGCAAGTTCAGGGGCTGGGGAGAGACCGAGTGGCGCGCGGCGGGCTTCCGCGCGGTGCCGAACTGCGTCGTGCGCCGCTCCGCCTACATCGCGCCCGGCGTCGTTCTGATGCCGTCCTTCGTGAATCTCGGCGCCTACGTGGACGCCGGGACCATGGTGGACACCTGGGCCACGGTCGGCTCCTGCGCGCAGATCGGAAAGAACGTGCATCTATCGGGCGGGGTGGGCATCGGCGGCGTGCTGGAGCCGCTTCAGGCCGGACCGGTCATCATCGAGGACAACTGCTTCATCGGGGCGCGCTCCGAGGTGGTGGAGGGCTGCATCGTCCGCGAGGGCTCGGTGCTCGGCATGGGGGTCTATATCGGCAAGTCCACCAAGATCGTGGACCGCGAGACCGGGGAGGTCTTCATGGGCGAAGTCCCGCCCTACTCCGTCGTCGTCTCGGGGTCGATGCCCACGAAGAACGGCCTCAACCTCTACTGCGCGGTGATCGTGAAGCGCGTGGACGAGAAGACCCGCGCCAAGACCGGCATCAACGAGCTTCTGCGGGACTGACGCGCACCGGCCGCGCCCGGCCATCCCGGGCGCGCGCCGGCATCACGGCCAGTCTTCGGAAAAATGGTGAGCCGTGCAGGCTTCGAACCTGCGACCCGCTGATGAAAAGGCCGCTGAAGAAGTGCGGCTGGAAGGACGTTTTTCCTGCCGGCACGTTTCGAGAGAGTTGGCGGTGGCGGCCACGGTCCCATCTCACTCTGGCGCCTGCCCAGCGTGCTGGAATCCGGCACCCTCCACTCGAGGCCGACCAGGCGCGACAGGCTCTTCACGGACCCGGTCGTCGGACGGAGGGCCATTCCGAAGAGCACCTTCATCGTCAGGCATGTCCGGATCGCGTTCGTCGGGAAAACGGTCCCCCGGACCGTTTTCCTGTCCTCCTCACCGCCATACTGCGGCTGCGTGCCTCGCTTGCCGGTCGGCGGCGGCACCCACCGCCTTGTCGGGATCGAACCAGATGGTCAGCGAGCCAGGCCGCTTCAGCGCTTCGTTGCAGGTCGGCCAGTTCCCGGTCTTGTCGCTCGGCGGGATGGGTCTGCTCATGCAGAGCAGCTACCAGGCTGGATTCACGAGGCGAATCCCCCTGCGCCATTTGCGCGACAACGCCGCAAGACTGCAAGGGAATGCGCGGCTCAGGTCACGTCTCATCCACCAGCGTCGGACGCATTGTTCATCAGGAATTCGGTCACGAGCGCAGCCTCTTCATCGGATAGACCGGCGCGCGGGAACATGGACGGCGTGATGCCCTGCCACTGGCGCTGTGAGTAATGGCTTGGATCGCGCGGTGCGTGGCACGCCGTACAACGCTCGTAAAACAGCTTTTCTCCCGGGTCCATGTCGGCCAGCGTGCTCTGTGTCAGAGACTCGACGCGCTCGAGCTTGAGCGACGCCGGGTCCAGCGCGGCGACCTCCATGTCATCGATGATCTCGGGCTTGCCATAGGCGTTGTTCGGCCCCTCGGGATCCTCGCATTTCCGAAGCCTGACGAGGCAAGTGTTGGCCGTCGTCGCCTGACTGAACCCGGAAGCACGCTGCGTGGATGTCAGGAAATTTGCCAAACCCGAATTGCACCGCCCCTTGCTGTCGAGCGATGGCCACGCGCCCTCGTAGAGG
>CAZPCU010000125.1:0-6236 GCA_964585075.1 uncultured Rhodobacterales bacterium | reverse complement strand
GGCAAGCCCCGACCAGCATTTCGACGGCGACATCGCGCTCGTGGACGTGCGGGCTGGATCGCTGACCGAGGCCGACGCGATGCGGGCGTGGGCGGCGGCGGTGGGCACAGCAATTATTTCACGAGGTGTGTTTTAACAATCGATCAATCAAGCGATTCTATTGAAAGGAGATCGCAATGAGCAGTGACGTAAAAGAAAATCTTCGCAGTGAAGAAAAGAACTTATCAGAAGCTGAGCAATTGGCTTCCAGAAAACGCAAGCAGCTTCGAGAAGTGCAAGACGAGCTTGTCAATTTTGATTTCGAATCCAAGCGTCTCAAAAAGGAGCGGGCCGACAGGCGCCGTGATCTTTTGACGGCCAAGCGTCGGCTTCAGCAAGAAGTGTCGAATGCTGAGAAATCAGTGATCGAATCAACGAAGGCGGTCAAGCGTGCGGCCGTTGATCTCGCCAACGAAGAGCAGAGCAAGATCGACGAACAGCCGGCGCAAGAAAGCGAAGAACTGCAAGACGAATTGTCTGCAATGACGGTAGCCGAACTCAAGAAGATTCAGCCTGAATGGTCGACGGCTACAAAGAAGGCTGACATCATCGCCGACATCGAAGCTGAAGCTCAAATCCAGCAATCTCAAGGTAGCGAAGACGAACTGTGATCGAAGCTGCACGTCAATTCTGGCAGTCGCTCAACCCGCAAGAGCGGGTCAAGCCGAGCGTATGGGCCGAGAAGGCTCCGCGGATGATTCCTGACAACGGCATCAACCCGGAGCCCGGCCCATGGCGCAACGACCGCACGCCTTACTTGCCAGGAATGCTTGATGCCGTTGCGGAGGACGGCGTGCAAGAGATCGTCGTGCTCAAGCCGACCCAGGTTGGTTTTACAGAGGCCGGCCAGATATGGATCGGCTGGTTCATAGACGTCGATCCTGGCGCTTCAATGATCGTGATGCCTGATGAGCTGAGTGCGAAGGAAGTGATTGACGAGCGGTATCTGCCGACGATCGAAGCAACACCTGCGCTGAAGCGGCACTTGACTGGCAGGCCGTGGGATTCAAGCAAGTTCAAAATCAAGCTGGATACGATGCCCGTGTTCGTTGGCTGGGCTGGCTCGCCCATGCGCATGGCAAGCCGTGCGATCAGGCGTCTGTTTCTCGACGAAGTCGACAAGTATCCGCCGTTCAGTGGTAAGGAAGCTGATCCGATCAGCCTTGCAATCAAGCGAGTCAGCAACTGGGGTCACAGATCGTGCGTGATAATTGGATCGACGCCGACCACGCGGGACGGCAACGTTTGGCGCAGATGGGAGATGTGCGCTGACAAGCGCAGATTTTACGTGCCATGTCAGAAGTGCGGTCACATGCAGATTTTGTCATTTGAGCAGCTTAAGTGGCCGCGGTTGAATGGTGAGAAGATGCAAAAGGCCGAGAAGATGCGCACCGATCGAACCGCCAGGTACGAATGCGAGTCATGCGGATTTCAGCACGAAGACGGCCACCACAAGGCTCACATGCTTAAGAACGGCCGATGGGTGTCAGACGGCCAGTCACCTCAGGCAGACGGATCGGTGATTGGGCAGCCAGTTAAGTCAAAGCGCGTTGGCTTTCACATCAACAGCTTATACTCGCCGTGGATTGATTGGTCTGACATGGCAGCAGAATTCATTGAAGCAGACGGCGACCGCACGCTGATGATGGACTTCAGAAACAGCCGCCTTGCGCTGCCGTTTGAAGACCAGATAGCGTCGCCGAAGCTCAACGTGTTTGAGAAGAAGCTTGATCAAGCAAGATCTGCTGGATGGGAGGCACTAGCTGTGCCTTCATGGGCTGGTATAATCACCTCTGCGGTCGACACGCAGAAAGATTACTTCTTGATTACGGTGAGAGCGTGGGGTCACGCTTACAAGAGCCGCTTGATTCATTACTGCAGAGCAGAGACTTTTGAAGACGTGCGCAGAATTGCGCTCGACACGCCTTTCAAAGTTGACGGCGGCGGATGGATGAAGCCGCGCTTGATGGTGATTGACTCAGGCGGCACGAAGAGCGAAGGCGAAGATCTGTCTCGGACGCAGCAGGTTTACCAGTTTGCGTTGACAGATCCTGCAAGAATATACCCGATCAAGGGCAACAGCCAGCCTCAGGCGCAGCCGATTCGACATACTAAGGTGTCATGCACTGCACCGGATGCGGGCGAAGACCGCAGGCTTGCATTGAGGCTCATTGATCCGAACTACTTCAAGGACGTGCTCGCTTCCAGAATATCAATCGTCGAGGGCGGCGAAGGTGAATGGCAGCTGAGCAAGGCTGCGGCAGACGACGAGTATCTTCGAGGCATGCCGGTTGAACACAAGATCTACGACCGCAAGAGAAGCAGATACGTTTGGGCTCCGGTGTCAGGTGGTGCAGCCAAGCGCAATCACCCGTGGGACATGGAAAGCTATCAATGCGCAGCTGCTGACATGGCAGCCGTAGCGTTGATTCCACCTGAAGAAGAATTGGAAAGATCTCGATCAGAAACTCAAGAGCAAGAGATGAAGGGCCGGCGCGTTGCTGGCAGCAGAGAAGAAGATAGCAAGCGTGGCCGAAAGAGTTGGCTGAAGTCTCACGAAGGCAGGTATTAAACAAATGGCACAAGATTTCACGTCAACGCTGAACGGATTGCCGAGCTACACGCCGGCGCAAATGCTCAAGGCTGTAAACCAAGCCATCGTTGAGTTGATGCTTGGCGCGCAGGAATGGACGATCGGAGAACGCACGTTCAGGCGGTCGGACTTGGCTGATCTGAAGCGGTTTCGTTCAATGTTGATAGAAGAAGTTGGCGGAGCCGGCGAAGGCATTGGCCGTGTGCATCTCGAGGAGCAAGGCTAAGACATGGCAAGCATCAAAGACATGATGAGATCTGCGGCGATGGCTGTCGCGCCAGAAGCAGTGATGCGCAGAGAACGTGCGCGTGCCATGGCTGAGTATTACCGCGGCGTAAGAAAAGCCGCAAAGTCGGCCGACTACTTCCGCGGTGGTTCGAAGGGCCGGCTAGATTCGAAGTGGCAGAACGAAGAATTCAGAGCCAAGTCGATACGCGGTCTGAGACGCACTCAGCTCAAAGACATGCGCAGCCGAGCGAGGCACCTTGAACGCAATAACTTTCTCGCGTCTGCGATCTTGGGTGCGTCGACTAACTTCGTCATTGGCAAGGGCAGTGAGATTCAGCCGTCGACGAAAGACGCTGAGTTCAACAAGCGTGCGGCTGAGCTGTGGCAAAAGTACTGGGTCAGCCCTGAAGTTACAGGCTTGATGACTGGCCAAGAAATTGAACGCAATCTGTGGCGTGCGCACATGCGCGATGGTGACGTTGGTGCGGTGCTGTTGAAGAGCGGTCGAATTCAAGTCATTGAAGGCGATCAGGTCAACACGCCGACTGGTTTGAGTTCAGATGCCAACATCACGGACGGTGTCAGAACGAACTCTGTGGGCAGGCCTGTTTCGTTTTACGTTGAGCAAGATGATGGCACGGGCAGGCAGACGAACTATACGCCAGTTTCAGCTGAAAACTTCATCTGGCTGCCGAGGCTCGTCAAGTTCAAAGAAGTCCGCGGATGGTCTGCGTTCACAAGTAACTTCTTCTTGTACGATCAAATTTCTGGTTTGATAGAAGGCGCAGTCCTTGCTGCCAGAATTGCGACGCTGTTTGCGTTGCTGATCAAGGAGAATCCAAACAAGTGGAGCGACTACACGACGAAGCCGTCGCCTGACGGAACTCAATCCTGGGCCGACTTCGATCTTGAACCTGGCTTGGTCAAGAGAATCAGCGCCAGCGATGACATCGTCCAGGTCAAGCCGGAGCATCCGAAGAACGATCTGAGTGCGTCGCTTGAGTCGCTGACCAGATACGCAGGTGTCGAATTCGATCTGCCGCTTGAAGTCGCCATGCTGAACTTCAGAGAAGTCAATTACTCAGCAGCACGCGCTGCGTTGATCGTTGCAGGCAGAGCTGCCGAAGCGCAGCACTATTCGTTCAGCCAAAAAGGCTTGAGTCGAGTGTACAGGTGGCGGGTGAGCAAGTGGATCAAGAACGGCGAGCTTGATCGGCCGTCAGGAGAAGACGAAAATAACTTCTGGAAGCATCGAGTCGTCCGCCATCCTCAGAAGTATCTTGATCCGGTGAAAGAAGTTGAAGGTGAGCTTGCGGCGATCGACGGCGGCATCAAGCTTCTTGAAGAATCGCTGATGGAGCGCGGATGGACGATCGATGAGTACGTAAACGCAAGAGCGCGCGAGCTCGACATGATCAAGGCTGCGAACGTCACCATTGGTCGGTCGAAGAAGACCCGCGACGATCTGCCGACCGAAGAATCAGAGCGTGCAGCAGAAGAAGGCCGGCAGGCAGCTGAAGAAGCAATTGAGGAGTCAACCGATGAATAACAGACGGTTCAACAAATGCGCAGATCAGTTGATGGGCTGGTGGATGGTCGAAGACGGCCGGTTTGCCCGTGCGCTCAAGACGTGCTCGTCAGTTGATTTGATCAAGCTGCGCGACAGCAACGCCAAGAACGAAGATTCGATGAAGTCGATGGTTGATAAAATGTCGACGTATGAAAACATCGACGGCGTTGCAGTCGTGTCGATGAACGGCATCATGACCAAGGAGCCTCATTCGTTCATGGCGCTCGTTGGTGGATCGTCGACCATGCTTGCGACCAGGGCTCTGCAAAAGGCCAAGGCTGACGGATTTGATAAGGCCGTGCTTCATCTGTCTTCGCCTGGCGGATCGGCGGTTGGACCGCCGGCCATGGCTGATGCGATGTCCAAGATGCAGGCTGACGGCTCGTTCAAGATCTGGTCGTTCATTGAAGACATTGGTGCGTCGGCGGCGTACTACGTGGCTTCTCAATCTGAGCGCATCTTGACAACTAAGTCGTCTGAAGTCGGCGGCATCGGCACGTACGCTGTTCTGTACGATCAATCTGAGCAGTTCGAACGCGAAGGCATTGAAGCCATCGTGATCAAAGAAGGTGAATTCAAAGGCATTCTTGAGCCTGGCGTTGAAATAACTGACAAGACAAAGGCAGAAGTTCAAAGACGCATTGCGTCGATGAATGATCTGTTCGTCGATGCAGTTGCGTCTGGCCGTGGAATCAGCAAAGATCAAGCACGCAAGCTCGCAGACGGGCGCGTGCACATGGGCAACCAAGCAGCCGAGCTAGGTCTCGTGGACGGGATCGCGGCGACGCTGGAAGAAGTCGTTGAGCAAATGAACGCTCAACCAACTGAAAGGAGATTCAATATGAATCTTAGCGAACTCACGGTTGATCAGATTCAGGACCAACGGCCTGATCTGGTCAAGCAAATCGAAGACGGCGCCCGCGAGGGTCTCGTCAAAGAAGCCGACGCTAAAGAATCCGGAGCTCAAGAAGAGCGCGAGCGGTTCGCTCGTCTCCAGGATGAGTTCGGCGACAGGCCGGCATTCGTCATTGAGCAATTTCAGAAGGGCAACGATTCAACGTCGGCCAGTCTGGCTTACGCTGCTCTGTGCAAGAGCGAGCGCGACGAAGCGACGACTCGTCTGAAAGAAGCTGAGAAGCGCACGGCTCGTCAATCAGACGATGAAGCTGACGGCATCAAAGCGGTGAACGTTTCGCCTTCTGGTGGTCAAGAAGAAGACAGCAACTCCGACCGGCCTGATCCTGACGATGATCCGAAGGCGTGCGCTGAATGGGAGTGGGACAACGACCACGAAGGCGTCAAGAGCCGCGGCCGATTCTCGTCAAAGCAAAACTACGTCAACGTTCGGGCGGCTGAGCTGTCCGGCAAGTTCCGAGTGACCCAGCGAAGCTGAGGTCGTCACAACAGATAAGATTCAACAAAGAATCAAGAAAGGAGCCAACAAATGGCGACACTAACAAAGGACAATCCGAGAGTCTTCGAGAGCGGCGTCAGTCCTATCTGGAATGATCTGCCTGCTGCTGCAGACGTGATCTACGACGGTGCGGCCGTCGGCGAGAACAGCTCTGGCTACGCCAGGCCGTTGGAAGCTGGCGACAAGTTTCGCGGATTCGCCAACGGCAAGGTTGACAATTCAGCCGGCAGCGCTGGCGACAAAGACGTGAACGTGCGTCAGCTCGGCGTCGTCAAGCTCGACGTGACTGGCGTGAGCGCCGTCACCGACGTCGGCAAGACGGTCGTGGCGAGCGACGACGATACGTTCTCGTTGACTGGCGACGGCACTCCGATTGGTACGATCGTGCGGTG
>CAZPCU010000124.1:0-6336 GCA_964585075.1 uncultured Rhodobacterales bacterium | reverse complement strand
AGCATCGACTTGCCGCGCCCGACCCCGCCCCAGAGATAGAGCCCCTTCGGCGGTTCCGGCGCGCGGCGGAAGAGCCCGCGCTTCACGGGCTGGGCGAGAGCGCGGCGGATGCGCTCCAGCTCGGGCAGCACCGCCTCCTGCGCCGGGTCCGGGTCGATGGCCCCGGTCGCCACGCGCGCGGCGTAAAGGTCCTGCATGGTCTCGCTCATGCCGTCCGCCATAGCGCGGGCCACGACGCGCCGCCAGAGTCGCGGTTCAGCCGGGCGGGTCCTCGACGAAATCCCGCATCGCCTCCGCCACCTCGGGCGCATGGGTGTAGGCGAGGCCATGGCCCGCGCCCTCGATCACCTCCTGCCGCGCCACCCGGTTCCACTGCGCGAGCCGCCCGAGGCCGGAGATCGGGATCACCGTGTCCTCCCGCCCCCAGATCGCCAGCACAGGCACGCCCGCGCGCGAGATCGCGCGGTGCTCGGCCTCCATCGGGCGGGCGAGGATGCCGCGGAGGCTGGCCTTCACCGCCGGCAGGAAGCCGCGCCAGCGCAGTTCCGCCGCCTGGCGGTCCGCCATGTCGGGCACGGCGCTTTCCCGGCCCGAGGCGGCCTCTTCCGCGATGCCGCGGCGCAGCTGCCGCGGGTAGCCCGCGAGGAAGAGCCAGTCGCCGAAAAGCGGCGCGCCGCGGACGATCCGCGCCAGCGGGCCGAGATCGTGCCCCATCCCCGCCGGGGCGAGCAGCACGAGTCGGCGCACCCGTTCGGGGTGGTGGGCGGAATAGGCCGCGGCGATGGCGCCGCCCATCGAATAGCCGATGAGCGTGATCTCCTCGTCCTCCTCGAGAAGCCCCGCGAGAAGCGCGTCGAGCTGCCCGATGAAGAAGGCCGCATCCTGCCGGCCGGCCGGGCGGTCGGAGAAGCCGCGGCCGTAGAGATCGTAGACCAGAACGCGGAACCCGAGGCGCGCGAGCTCGGGCAGGAGCGCCTCCCAGACGAAGGAGGGCGTGGTGAGGCCGTGGACGCAGACGGCGAGCGGCCCGCGCGCCTGGCCGGCGAGCAGGTAATGCGTGTCCCCGAGGGGAAGCGGCGCGAAGTCGCCGGGCGCGGCGCGGCGCGCCTCGGCGTCCATCTCGGGGCGCAGGCGCTCGCGCAGGAAGGGCGCCGCCGCGATCCCCGCGGCCGCGGCCGCGGCCGCCCAGAGCCAGCCGCTCATCCGGCCGCCTGCCAGCGCGCGAGGATGTAGCGCGCCGTCATCAGGTCGAGATGCGCCCCGCCGCCGTTCTTGAAGAGCGTGATCTCCTCCGCGCTCTTCCGCGCGAAGGCGTCCGGCTCGTAGAAATCGGCGACGACGTCGCTGGCCGAGAAGGCGCCCGCGCGGATCGGGATCAGCAACTCCCCGATATGCTCGACGGTGGTGGCGCGGCTGTCCACGAAGACGCGCGCCCGGGCGAGGGCCTCGTCGTCGGCCTCGCGCATGTCGCTGCGGAAGGCGCCGATGAGGTCGAGATGCTGGCCGGGCCGGAGCCAGGCGCCCCGGATCACGGGCTCGGTGGACATGGTGGCGCAGGTGACGATGTCCGCCGCGGCCACGGCGGATTCGAGATCCCCGGCCACGGCCATGCCCGGATATGCGGCCGCCATCTCCTCGGCGCGGGCGCGGCTGCGGTTCCAGACGGTGAAGCGCGCCCCGGGGAAGCCCGCCCCGTAAGCCTCGCGGAGCGAGCGCGCCACCGTGCCCGCGCCGACGATCAGGATCTCCCGCGCATCGGGCCGCGCGAGGCGGCGGGCGGCGAAGAGGCTGTCGCCCGCCGTCTTCCACTTGGTCACCAGGTGGAAATCGACGATCGCCTCGAGAAGACCGCTGTCGTCGGCGTAGAGGCTCACCCCGCCGTTCACGCTCGAAAGGTCGCGCGACGGGTTGCCGGGGAAGATCGTGGCCGACTTCACGGCGATACCGAGCCCGTCGATCCACGCCGCGCGGGACAGGAGCGTGTCCTCCCCCCGGTAGAGGAAACTGTCGGCGACCTCGGCCTTCGGGCGGCGATGGCCCTCGGCGAGCGCGTCGCAGAGCGCCAGCCAGTCGAGCCGCGCCTCGCCCTCGGCGAAGGGGATCACCGGAACCGCGCTCATGCCGCCGCCTCCCTTTCCAGAAGCCCGGCGGCCACGAGCCGCCGCGCCCAGGCCTCGGGTCCGTCGAACAGGTGGGCCTGCCAGCCGCGCGCCTCGGCGGCGGCCACGTTGTCCGCCCGGTCGTCGGCGAAGAGGAGCCGCTCGGGCGCAAGCCCCGTCTCGGCCTCCACGCGCTCGTAGATTTCCGGCTCCGGCTTGATGACGCCCATGCGGCCCGAGACGAAGGCGCGGTCGAACTCGTCGAGGAAGGGATAGTGGCCGCGCGCCAGCTTGAAACTTCCGACGCCGAAGTTGGTGAGCGCGAAGACCGGCACGCCGCGCGCCTGCAGCGCCCGCATCAGCGCCACGGATTTCGGGATCTCCGGCCGCGCGAGCTCGATCCAGCGGTCGTGCCAGAGGCGGATCTCGTCCCGCCATTCGGGATGCGCCTCGGCGGTCTCGTAGATCGTGGCGCGGAAGTCGCCGCCCCGGTCCACCCGGTCGTTCATGCCATGCAGGTCCACCGCCTCGAACAGCGCGCGGCGCCGCTCGGGCCCGATCTCGGCGTCGTAGAAGCGTTCGGGGTTCCACTCGATCAGAACGTTGCCGATGTCGAAAACGACGGCTTGAGGCCGCATGCGCCCTCCTTCTCCCTGTCCGGTCCCTGGCTTCCCCAAGCCTTGGCGCAAAAGGGCGGCGATTTCCATCCCCGCCGCCGGATCCGGGGCGCTCAGCCCGGCGCGCGCCGCAACGCCCGCTCCAGCGCGTCGAGGAAGCGGGCGCGGTCGGCCTTGCCGAAACTCCGGCCCCCGCCCTGCCGGAAGGGATCGGCGGAGCGCAGGTCGGCCATCAGGTCGCGCAGGGCGAGCGCCTCGCCGACGTTGCGCTCGGTGAGGGCGCTGCCGTCGGGGCGCAGCACACGCGCGCCGGAGGCGACGCAGCGCGCCGCGAGCGGCATGTCGTTCGTCACCACGACGTCGCCCGGGCCCGCGCGCTCGGCGATCCAGAGATCGGCCATGTCGGGCCCCTCGGGCACGATCACCACCTCGACGAGCGGGTTGCCGGATGGCCGCAGGCCGCCGTTGCTGACGAGCTTCACCGGCACCTTGTGACGCGTGGCGACGCGCTCGGCCTCGGCCTTCACCGGGCAGGCGTCGGCATCGACGTAGAGGATCACGCGTAGAGCGCCTCGGCGTGGAAGCGCAGATGCTCCTCCATGAAGCTCGCGACGAAGAAGTAGCTGTGGTCATAGCCTTTCCGCAGGCGCAGCGCGCCGTCCACGCGGCACGCCGCCATTGCCTCGGCCAGCGCCTCGGGGCGCAGCTTGTCGATGTGGGGATCGGCCGTTCCCTGATCCACCAGCAAGGGCGCGTCGAGCCCCCGGTCCCGCATCGTCAGGGCCGCGTCATGGGGCCGCCACGCGGTCTCGTCCTCGCCAAGATAGGCGCGGAGCTGCTTGCGCCCCCACTCCGCCGCGCTCGGATGCGCGATGGGCGCGAAGGCCGACACCGAGCGGTAGCGCCCGGGCAGGCCCATCGCGAGGGTAAGCGCGCCGTGGCCGCCCATGGAATGGCCGGTGATCGCCTGGCGCTCGACGTCCACTGCGAAATGCTCGCCGAGCAGCGCCGGAAGCTCTTCGGCCACGTAATCCCACATGCGGTAATGCGGGGCCCAGGGCGCCTCTTTGGCGTTCACGTAGAATCCCGCGCCCTGGCCGAGGTCGTAGTTCTCGTCGTCGGCCACGTCCTCGCCGCGCGGGCTCGTGTCCGGGAAGACGACCGCGACGCCCTGCTCCGCGGCCCAGCCCTGCGCGCCCGCCTTGATCATCGCGTTCTCGTGGGTGCAGGTCAGGCCCGAGAGGTAGAAGAGAACCGGCACGGGGCCGTCCTCGGCGTCCTCGGGCAGGAAGAGGCCGAAGGTCATGTCGCACGCGCAGGCGTCGGACCGGTGGGTATAGACGCCTTGCACGCCGCCGAAGGCGCGGTTCTCGGAAACGGTCTGCATGGGCGGGCTCCTCTCCTCGCGGCTCGCGGCCCCTCCTAGCAGGCCCCGCCGCGCCCGGGAAAGGGCTTACGCGCCCTCGTCGCGGAAGACGGTCAGGATCTCCTCGAGCGGCTTCTTGATCTTCGCGGCGCGCGGCACGGTGGCGTCTTCCGCGGGGTGGCCGACCACCAGGATCATCACGGGTTTCTCGTGGTCGGGACGGCCGCAGAGATCGTTGAGGAAGCGCATCGGGTTGGGCGTGTGGGTGAGGCAGGACAGCCCCGCCCGGTGCAGCGCGGCGATCAGGAAGCCCGTGGCGATGCCGACGCTTTCCGGAACGTAATAGTTCTTGTAGCGCTCCCCCTCCTCGGTGACGCCGTAGCGCTGGGCGAAGATCACCACGAGCCAGGGCGCCGTGGTCAGGTGCGGCTTGGACGCGCCGGTGCCCATGGGCTCGAGCGCCTCGAGCCATTCCGCGCCCGCGCCGCCATCGTAGAAGCGCTCCTCCTCCGCCTCGGCGGCGGCGCGGATGCGCGCCTTCATCGCCCGATCGGAGATCGCCACGAAATGCCAGGGCTGGTGATTGGCGCCCGACGGCGCGGTGCCGGCCGTGCGGACGCAATCGGCGATCACCGCTTCCGGCACCGGCCGGTCGGAGAAGTCGCGCACGCTGTGGCGGGTGCGCATCTCCTCGTGAACCGCGCGCGCCGCCGCGACCATCTCCGCGTCGTCCATCTTCCTCCGGTCGGGAAGCGGCAGCGGCTCGTAGCGGACCTCGCCTTTCCGGAACATCGGCGGCCTCCCTTTCAGGTCGCGGGCAGGTGAGCGATCACCCAGGTGACGGTGACGATGCTCGCCAGCGTCGAGAGCAGGATCGCCGCCGACACCCGCTGCGGCGCCACGCCGTAGTGCTGCGCAAGGATGTACACGTTGCCCGCCACGGGCAAGGCCGCCGCGGCGATCACCACGCCCGCCTTGTAGGGATCGGCCGGAAAGAGCCAGAGCACCCCGAACGCCACGGCCGCCGGATGCAGCACGAGCTTGCAGACGCTGAGCCAGGCCGCCACTTCCAACCGCTCGGCCGACTTCGTGGCGAGGGACGCGCCGATCGCGAAGAGCGCGCCCGGCGTCGCCGCCGCGCCGAGGATCCCGAGGAACTCGTTCACGGGGCCGGGAATCGCCCAGCCGGTGGAGGACCAGGCGAGCCCGAGGCTGATCGACACGATCATCGGGTTCCTGAGAAGCCCCATCCCGACCGTGCCGAGGATGGCGAGGCTCATCCGCCCGTCGCGGGCGCCGGTGATCAGGATCACGATGAGCGAGGAGAACACGATGAGATCGACGGCGAGGGCGAGCATCACCGGCCCGATCGCCTCGGCGCCCAGGAGAAGCGTCAGCATCGGAACGCCGAGAAAGCCCGTGTTGCCGATCACCGCGGTCTGCGCCTCCACCGCCGCGGTGGGGACGTCGAGGCGGCGCAGGAACGCGACCGCCGTGGCGATGCCGTAGACGAAGGCCGTGCCCCAGAGATAGCCCGCCACGAGCCGGCCGTCGAAGATCTCGCTGATGGAGAGGTTGGCCGCGAAGCGGAAGAGCATCGCAGAGAGCGCGAAGTAGAAGACGAACTTCGTGAGATAGGCGGTGGCCTCGGCGCTGAAGAAGCCGCTCCGGCCGGCCCAGAAGCCGAGGCCGATGAGCGCGAAAAACGGCAACGTCTTGAGGAAGATCTCCAGCACCGGAGCTTCGTAGCACGCCCCCGCCCCGCGTCAATCCGCCCCCGGCCGCGCGGCGGCGGGCCCGCCCCGCGCGCAGGGTTGATAGAACTGAACCGTTCGGTTTATATTTCCGCCGTGGAGGAGACGCCGATGAACGCACCCGCACCGACGCCGCGGAAGGGCCGGAAATACGACCAGGTTCTCGAAGGCGCGCGCAAGGTCTTCCTGAGCGACGGGTTCGAGGGGGCGAGCGTGGACGACATCGCCCGCGCGGCGGGCGTCTCCAAGGCGACGCTCTACAGCTATTTCGCGGACAAGCGGCTTCTCTTCATGGAGGTGGCCAAGCGCGAATGCGCGCGCGCCGCGGCGGAGTCGCTCGAACTCGTGGAAACCACGGCGCCGCCGCGTTGCGTGCTTCCCGTCGCGGCGCGCAAGATGCTCGACTTCGTGCTCTCCGATCTCGGCCAGCGCGTCTACCGGATCTGCGTGGCGGAGGCGGACCGCTTCCCCGAACTCGGGCGCGAATTCTACGAATGCGG
>CAZPCU010000123.1:0-6395 GCA_964585075.1 uncultured Rhodobacterales bacterium | reverse complement strand
GAAAGAAGGGCTTACGGGCTACCCGGCGGCGTGGGCTCGGGCGAGCGAGGATCGTTTAGGGCGAAGGGGCGTCGTCGGTGAGGGCCTCGATCGCCCGCCGCAGGAGGCGGCCCGCGCCCACGATCTCGTCCTGGCTGCGCGCGCGCTCGCCCCACTTGGCCAGCGTGAAGACCATGAAGCCGCGATTGTCCGCGCCGAAGCCGGTGATCGAGAAGACGTTGGTGATCTCGCCCGTCTCGCGCAGGGGCTGCACCGCGTCCTCGATCTCGCGCATCTTCGCGGTGGTGTAGTCGAGCGAGACGCCCTGCGGTGCGGTCACGCTGAGCAGCGCGACGGCGCGGTCCTCCCGCGGGGTCAGCTCCTGGCGGATGCCGCTGCCCACGAGCACGGCCGTCGCGGCGAAGAGCACGGCGACGAGAAGGATCACGAAGGGCACCGCGAGCGCCCAGCCGAGCGTGCGGGCGTAGAGCGCGGCGAGGCGGTTGCCGATCCAGGCGAGCGGACCCGGCCGGCCCGTCCCCGCGGCGAGCAGACGGCTCGCCAGCACCGGGCAGAGCGTGAGCGCCACGACGGAGGAGAGCGCCACCGCCATGGCCAGGGTGAACCCGAACTCGCGGAAGAGCCCGCCCGCCTGCCCCGGCAGGAAGGACAGGGGCACGAACACGGCCGCGAGCGTCGCCGTCGTCGTCACGACCGCGAAGAACACCTGCTGCGTGCCGAGCACCGCCGCCGCGCGCGGCCCCATCCCCTCGGACCGCTTGCGCACGATGTTCTCCAGCACGACGATGGCGTCGTCCACCACGAGGCCGGTGGCGAGCACGAGGGCGAGCAGCGTGAGGATGTTGACGGAGAAGCCCACGATCCAGATCGCGGCGAGCGTGCCGATGAGCGCGACCGGCATCGTGATCGCCGGAATCATCGTGGCCCGCGCGTCGCGGAGGAAGACGTAGATCACCACGACGACGATGAGGATCGCCAGCCCGAGGGTCTTGAGCACCTCCTGGATCGCGCCGTTGATGAACACCGCGTCGTCGGAGGTGACGAAGATCCGCACGTCCTCGGGCAGCGTCGCGTCGAGTTCCGCCACGGTCGCCCGCACCGCCGCCGAGATGTCGAGCGTGTTGCTGCCCGCCTGCCGGATGATGCCGATCCCGAGCCCCGTCTGGCCGTTGGCCCGCAGCACGGTCTCGTTGGGTGCGGGGCCGAGCGTCACGGTGGCCACGTCGCGCACCTGGACGTGCGGCGCGAGGCGGAGATCCTCGAACGCCGCGGGCGAGGCCACGAGCGCCGTCGTGCGCACGTTTATCGACTGCCGGCTGCCCGAGAGGTCGCCCGCCGGGGCGTTGAACCCGGCGTCGGCCAGCGCGCGGCGCATGTCGGCCAGGGTGAGGCCGCGGCTCGCGAGTTCGGCGAGGTCGAGGTCCACGCGGAAGATCGGCGCGCGGTCGCCGTAGATCTGGAGATCGGCGACGCCCTCGATCGAGATCAGCCGGTCTTCCACCCGCTGCTCGACGATCTGCGTAAGCTCCTGCGGCGAGCGGCTGGCGGAGGTCACGGCGACCCGGACCACCGGTTGCGCGTCGGCGTCGGCCTTGACGATCTCGGGCGTCTCCGCGCCTTCGGGAAGCTGGCCGGCGATGCGCGCCACGGCGTCGCGCACGTCGGTCGCCGCCACGTCGATGTCCACGCTCTCGTTGAACTCGAGAGTCACGCGGCTGCGCCCGAAGCGCGAGTTGGACGAGATCGAGCGGATGCCCGCCACACGACCCACCGCGCCCTCGATCCGGCCCGTCACCTCCTGGTCGATGCTCTCGGGCGAGGCGCCGGGGAACCCGGTGGTGACCGTTACCACCGGCCGGTCCACGTTCGGCAGCTCGCGGATCTCGGCGCCGAAGAGCGCGGCGAGCCCCGCGAGCACGATCAGCGCGCTCAGGACATAGGACAGGATCGGGCGGCGCACGAACAGGGCGATGCCGCCCTGTGCCGTGCGGGTGGCCGTCTCCATCATCGCCGCCGCCCCCTCTCAGAGCGCCCGGTCGGCCGCGGCGCCGAGCGCCGTCTGCGGCTCGGCCACGCGGACCTCGGCCCCGGGCCGAAGGCTCTGGACGCCTTCCGTCACCACCGGCTCGCCGATCTCGAGCTCGCCCTCGACCAGCACGGCGTCCGCGTTGCGCTGGCGGATCGTGACGGGCACGCGCACCGATCTCCCGTCGCGCACGGCCCAGACAAAGGGCCCCTCGCTCGACCACTGGACGGACAGCGGATCGACGGCGGGCAGCGCCTCGCCCGGGAAGGCCAGGAAGACCTCGAAGGCCATGCCGGCGCGGAGCGCGTCGTCCGCGTTGTCCAGCTTGCCCTGGACGCGCAGCGTGCGGCTCGTGCTGTCCACGATCGTGTCGATGGCGTGCACCCCGCCCTCGAGCCTGCGGCCGGGCAGCGCGAGCGCGCGCGCCTCGAGCGGCATGCCCGTGGCCAGGCGCGAGACGATGCGTTCCGGCACGCGGAAGTCGATCAGGATCTCGCTGCGGTCGGTCAGGGTCACGATCTCCGCACCGCCGGTCACGCGATCGCCCACCGCGAGATCGGGCACGCCGGCCCAGCCGGAGATCGGGGCCACGATGCGGCGCTGCTCGAGGTCGAACTCGGCCTGCCGGAGCGCGAGCTCGGCCTGCCGGAGCGCGAGCTCGGCGTCGCGCCGGCGCACCTCCGTCACGGCGCCCGTGCCGAGGAGCCGCTCCACCCGCTCCGCCTCTTCCCGCGCGTTTTCGAGGGTGAGCTCCGCGCGCTCCAGCGCGATGCGCTCGGCCTCGTCGTCGAGGCGCAGGATCGGATCGCCCGCGTCCACCCGGCCGCCCGAGTCGAAGCCGATTTCCACGACGCGCCCCGTCGCCTCGCTCCGGACGGTGACGCTGCGCACCGCCTTGCCGTCCCCGATCGAGGCCACGCGGTCGTTGATGCGCCCCTCGGCCACGGGCTCCGCGATCACGGTCGCCGGCCCGCGCCCGAAGCCCCCGCCGCCGGCGGAATCCTCCTGCTCTTCAAGCTCGATGCCCAGTAGGTCGAGAACGCCCACGCGGTCGAGAAGCGGCCACGAGGACGGCACATGGGCGATCCAGAGCGCCAATGTGCCGGCGATCACCAGGAGAGAGAGCAAGAGCTGGCGGAACATTCCATGCCCGAACGTGACGCCGGCAGATCGGCCGGCACTTCTACCCGATATAGCCTTGGCACGGAAAAGGGACAGTGGGAATGCCCGCCCCGAAAGAGGCGGACGGCAGCGGCCCGCGCCGGGCGGGCCGCGCCCGGCCTAGTTCGGGAAATTGGGCCTGTCCGTGTTGTAGTGGGTGGCGAGGTAGTCGAGAATGGTCTCGCGTTCGTCCTCGGGGATCGGGTCCATGCCCTGCTCCTCGACCATCCATACCAGCAGATCGTCCCAGCCCTCGCGCGTCTGGCCCTGCTGCGCGACGATCATCTCGGAATGGCATTGCGCGCAATACTGGTAGGTCACGCCGGCGCCCTCTGCCGGGTAGAGATCTCCGACATAGCCGACATCGGCCGCACCGTCCTGCTCGCCGCCGCCGGACTGGTCCGTCCCGTCGGCATGGACGGCCATGGAAGGGAGGGCGGCGGCGAGAACCGCCGCCGCGCTTGTCATCCGTCTCTTCATGGTCAAGCCGCGGCCCGGACCGCCACCTTGTGGTAGGTGTTGTTGAGGTAGCCCTTGGGATTCCAGTCGATCGAGAAGGGTTGCATGACCCCCTCGGAGTCGGTCGCCCGTGCCCAGATCTCGTAATAGCCGTCCTGGGGCAATGTGACCGTGCTGCGCCACTGCTGCCAGGCGCCGTCATTCGCGGGCGCGTCGAGCTCGACCTCCTGCCAGGTCGCGCCGAAGTCGGTCGTGACCTCCATCCTCTCGACCGTGCGGTCGCCCGACCAGGCATGGCCGCGCACCTCCACGACGCGCCCGGTGTCGGCGCCGTCGGCCGGGTGGGTGATGAGCGACTTGACCGGCATCCGCTCGATGATGACGAAATCCTCGTCGGGCACCTCCTGTCCCGGCGCCACCGGGTAGGCCGGCACCCGGTAGGAGCGTGGCCCCATCTTCGCGCCGTCATGGACCTGGTCACGAAGCTGGATGCGGGTCAGCCATTTCTGCGAGCAGGAACCGGGCCAGCCCGGCACCACCAGCCGCAGCGGCGCGCCGTTCATGGGATGGATCGGCTCGCCGTTCTGCGCGAAGGCGATGAGGACGTTGTCGGTCAACGCCTTCTCGATGGGCAGACCCCGCGAGATCGGCCGCTTGTCCGGGTCGCCGGACAGGTGATCGTCGGCGCCGTAATGCGCCGTGTAGACGACACCGTCCTGCACGCCGGCGGCCTCCAGCACGTCCCGGAGCCGCACGCCCGTCCATTCCGAGCAGGCCACGGCGCCGTAGGTCCACTGGTTGCCCGATGCCGGCGGGTTGAAGAAGCCGCGCCCGTTGCCGCCGCATTCGAGGAGCAGCGCGAGCGTGACCACCTCGAAATTCTCGCGCAGCTCGTCGATCGTCATCTCCATGGGCGAGTCGACGAGCCCGTCCACGGTGAGCGACCAGCCCTCGGCCGAGGTGTCGGCGGGGGCGAGGCCGTTGTTGCGGATGAAGTGGCGCGACTTCGGCGTGATCGCGTCGTCCAGAAGATGGGCCGGAGTTTCCGCGTTGACGGGGCGGTCGTTCAGCATGCGCAGGCCGTCCTTGCCCTCGATCGCGCCGGCCTGCGCCATCGCCCGCGTGGAGGCGAGCTGGAGCGGCACGCTCGCGCCGAGCACGCTGCCCGTCAGGCCGAGCGCGGCGGCGCCAAGGAAGCCGCGCCGTCCCGCGTCTTCGAGCGACTCTTCGTGATCCGCGGCACGTTGCTTGGATGTCATGACCTATCCTCCCGATCCGGTAACTTTCGGTCGATCCCGACAGGCCCCTCCCGCGTTGCGCCAGCCTCAGAGCGTCCGGCCGCCCGGCACTTCTGGCTCCGAGCGCGACGCGGCCCCGAGCGTGGGCCGCATGGCGCAGGCGTGTCAACCGCAGCGCCCGGACTGTAATGCAACTTGAACGGCCCGGCCTCGCAGGGACGGGGACGCCATGGCGTGCCGATCGCGCGGTGCACACCGACTCGCGCCGCTTCGGGGAAGCCTGTATCCCGGTGGGCATGCCACGGAAGGCCCGTCGGCCGGAAACGGCCGCTCCCGACGACCCGACGACGGAGGACACCGCATGACCAACGTCCACGCCCGCGGCGTCGAGGAGACGCTCGAGGCGCTCTCCGTCGATCCGCAGCAGGGTCTCGACGAAAGGGAGGTCCGGCGACGGCGCGAGACGCATGGGCCCAACCGTCTGCGGGAGGCCGAGACGGCGAGCCCCTGGAAGATCCTCGCCGACCAGTTCAGGAACCTCGTGATCGCCATCCTCGCCGTCGCGGCGATCGTGTCCTTCGTCATGGGCGAGATCGTCCAGATGGCCGCGATCCTCGCCGCCATCGGCATCAACGCCGCGATCGGCTTCTTCACCGAGTGGAAGGCCGTCCGCTCCATGGAGGCGCTGCGCAGCCTCGGCACCGTGCAGACGCGCGTGCGCCGCGGCGGGGCGAGCGAGACGGTCGACTCCGGAGAGCTGGTGCCGGGCGACGTGGTGCTGCTCGACGCAGGCGACGTGGTGACGGCCGATCTCCGGCTGATCGAGGCCAACGGGCTGACCTGCGACGAATCCGCCCTCACCGGGGAATCGGTGCCGGTGACGAAGACGACGGACCCGGTGGAGGCGGACGCGCCGCTCGCCGAACGCGCCTCCATGGCCTTCAAGGGCACCGCGGTGACCGACGGCAGCGGCGCCGGCGTCGTCGTCGCGACGGGCATGCGGACGGAGCTGGGCGGCATCGCCCGGATGACCTCCGAGGCCGGCGAGGAGGTCACGCCGCTGGAGAAGCGGCTGGACCGCCTCGCGCGCAGCCTCGTGGTGGTGACGCTGATCGTCGCCGCCGCGGTCGCCACGCTCGGCTGGCTGGGCGGCAAGGATCCGGTGGAGATGCTGGAGACGGCGGTGGCGCTCGCGGTGGCCGCGGTGCCCGAGGGCTTGCCCATCGTCGCCACCGTCGCGCTGGCGCGCGGCATGTGGCGGATGGCGCGGCGCAACGCGCTGGTCGAGCAACTCGCCGCGGTGGAGACGCTGGGCTCGACCACCGTCATCTTCGCCGACAAGACGGGAACGCTCACGCAGAACCGGATGCGCGTGGCCCGGCTGGCCCTGCCCGGCAGCGACGAAGAGGTGCCGTGGGAGGAGGACTCGCGCCCCGAAGAGCCGCCGGCGCTCGCCCGCCGCCTGCTCGAGGTCGCGGCGCTCTGCAGCAACGCCGAACTGGACGGCGAAA
>CAZPCU010000122.1:0-6415 GCA_964585075.1 uncultured Rhodobacterales bacterium | reverse complement strand
CGTAGGGGATGTAGTTGACCGCCGTCGGATCCTCGCCCGCGGCCTGCATCACCATCGCGGCCACGAGGTGGTCCATGCCGCCGGGAACCGAGCCGCCGCCGATGGCAAAGTCGGGGCCTTGCTCGGCATAGGCGGACAGAAGGCCGTCCATGCCCTGTATCGGGCTGTCCGTCGGGACCACGAGCGCGGCGTAGTCGCCGATCGTGCCGGCCACAAGCGTCAGGTCACGGAAGCTCTGCGGGAACACGCCGGTCAGCGAGCGGATGACGATGGGGGTGGAGTTCACCATCAGCGTGTTCTCGAGGCTCTCGGCGTTCTCGATCATGTAGGCGATCGCCACGCCGCCGCCGCCCCCGGACATGTTCTCGTAGGTCGCGTTGCCGACGAGGCCCGCATTGGTCAGCGCCTCGCCGGTGCCGCGCGCCGTGCCGTCCCAGCCGCCGCCCGCGCCGCCGGGGATGATGAAGTGAAGCTGTTCGACCATCTGGTGGTTGTCGGCCCGTGCCGTGCCGCCGATGGCCAAGGTTGCGGTCGCCGCAGCCAGAAGCGCGCGGCGCGTCCACCCAGGGGTGTTCATGAATGTTCCTCCCATTTGACAGGCGGTCCTCCGCCGCCCATGGTCCATGCTCACCACAGAAAGCTGACAGGAGCCTGACACGGGGGGCGCGCGGCGCGGCCGGGCGAGCAGGGGGATCAGGTGAGGTATCTTCTGGTCGAGGACAATCTCGAGCTGGCCGAGGCGATCCTGAGCCGCCTCGCGCTGGACGGTCATGCGGTGGACCACGCGGCGAGCCTCGCGGACGCGGAGGACTGCCTCGCGGCGGCGGACTACGATCTCATCCTGCTCGACGTCATGCTGCCCGACGGCGACGGCCGCGAGTTCCTCAAGCGCAGCCGGACCCATCTCGAGGTGCCGGTGATCGTGCTCACGGCGCGCAGCCAGGTTTCCGATCGCGTCGTGGCGCTCGACCAGGGCGCGGACGACTACATCACAAAGCCGTTCGACTTCTCCGAGCTCGAGGCGCGCTGCCGGGCCGTGCTGCGCCGGCGGGGCGGGTCGGCGCGCAACGAGATCGTTATCGGGAGAACCGTCTTCGACCCGGTGGCGGGCACGCTCAGCTGCGGGTCCGACAGCGTGGACCTGCGCAGCCGCGAGATCCGGCTGCTCGAGATCTTCGCGCGCCACCCCGGCCAGATCCTGTCCAAGGGCCAGCTCATGGACCGTCTCTTCTCGCAAGACGCGGAAGTGACCGAGAACGCCATCGAGGTCTATGTCGGGCGTCTGAGGCGCCGCATCGAGGGGATGGGTGTCCGGATCCAGACGGTGCGCGGGCTCGGCTACCGGATGGAGCCCGGCGGGCCATGACCGCCACGGGCTCGATCGGCCGCAGGCTGACCCTGCTTCTGGCCGGGGTCGCGGCGCTCCTGTCGCTTCTGTCCTGGGGGATGGTCACCGCGCTGGCCCGCGAGGCGGCGGAACGCACGCAGGACAACGTGCTCGCCGCGTCGGCCACCACCATCGCCGAGACGCTGCGCAGCGAGCGGGGCGAGGTCCGGCTCGAACTGCCCTATTCCGCCTTCTCCATGCTGGGCGCCATCAGCGAGGATCGGGTCTTCTATCTCGTCACCGCGGGCAGGGAGGTGCTGACGGGGTATCCCGAGCTCCCGGTGCCCACGCTCGATCTGCGCGCGCCGGGGCGCGTCAGCTTCGAAACCGGCGCCTTCAGCGGCGAGGAGGTGCGCATGGCCTCGCTCACGCGGATCGTGCTGGCCGGCCCGGAGCCCGTCCCCGTGACGGTGACCGTGGCGCAGACCCGCAACGGCGTGGGCGCCATCGCGGGCGAGCTCTCGCAGCTCGCCGCGACGCTCTCGGTGGCCTTCTTCCTCGTCGCGGTCGGGCTGTCCTTCGTCGCCGCGCGCACGTCGCTCCGCCCGCTCAACGAGATCGCGCAGGCCGTCGCCCGCCGTGGCCCCTCCGACCTGCGCCCGTTGCGCCGCGAGGCGCCCATGGAACTGGCGCCGCTCCTGACCGCCCTGAACCGCCTGATGGACCGCCTCGGCCAATCCATCCGCCGCTCCGAGGAATTCATCGCCGAGGCCGCGCACCGCGTCCGCACGCCGCTGGCGACCGTGCGCGCGCAGGCCGAGAACGCGCTGCGGGCGATCGAGGACGAAGGCGAACGGCAGCGCCTGCGCGGCATGATCCGGGCGGTGGACGAAAGCTCGCGCTCGGCGGGACAGCTCCTCGATCACGCCACGGTGGCCTTCCGCTCCGACGACCTCGCCCGGGACAGGATCGACCTCGCGGAGCTTGCGCGCCGGACGGCCGAATCGATGGGGCCGACGGCCGCCATGAAGGACATCGACATCAGGCTTCACGCGGCCGCCTCGGAGGTCGAGGGCGACGCCGTTCTCCTCGACAACGCGCTCCGGAACGTGCTCGACAACGCGATCAAGTATTCTCCGGAGGACACGGCCGTGACCGTGCGGGTCGCAAGGGATGGCGCGAGCGCGCGCGTCACGGTGACGGACGAAGGGCCCGGGCTGGGGGAGGGGCCGGTCGAGCGGCTCATCGAACGCTTCCGGCGCGGCGGGAACGTGGAGGGCGTGGTGGGCTCGGGCCTCGGGCTCACGATCGCGCAGGACGCGCTTCGCGCCCATGGGGGGCGACTGGAACTTGGCCAAGGTCCGGGCGGGAGGGGAGCATGCGTGTCGCTTGTCTTGCCGTCGTCCTGAGCCTCTGGGCCGCGCTCGCCGGCGCGCTCGAGGTGGAGGAGCACCGCCGCTACGAAGGCACGGGCGAGCGCGTGCTGCGCATCGTCTCCACGGCGGATCTCGACGTGTTCACCCCTTTCCTGGAGGCGTTCCACGCCGCCAACCCGGCGATCACGATCGACTACACGGTCGCCCCCTCGGCAGATCTCTCCCGCGCCATCCGGGAGGGCGCGCGGTTCGACCTCGCCATCTCTTCGGCGATGGACCTCCAGTTCCAGCTCGTGAACGACGGCTACGCGCAGACCCATCGCTCGGCCGCAACCGAGGCGCTGCCGGACTGGGCGCGCTGGCGCGACCTGATCTTCGCCTTCACCACCGAACCGGCGGTGGTGGTGATCTCCGCCGAACGCTTCGCCGGTCTGCCCGTGCCCGCGACGCGCCAGGAACTGATCGCGCTGCTGCGCGACAATCCGGACCGGTTCCGGGGCGCCGTCGGCACCTACGACGTGCGCGAGAGCGGTCTCGGCTATCTCTTCGCCACGCAGGAGGCGCGGGCGACGGATGCCTACTGGCGCCTCTCGGAGGTGATGGGCCGCCTCGACCCGGAACTCTATTGCTGCTCCTCGCAGATGATCGACGATGTGGCGAGCGGCCGGCTTGCGGTGGCCTACAACGTGCTTGGCAGCTATGCCGCCGAGCGCGTCGCCAGCGACTCGGGCGGCCGGATCCGGATCCTGCGCATGAACGATTTCTCGAACGTCATCCTCAGGACGGCCGTCATCCCCGCGGCCGCGACGGAGGTGCAGGCCGCTGGACGCTTCATCGACACGCTGCTCGCGACGGGGCTGCGCGACGGGCCGGGCGGCTGGCCGCTGCCACCGCTCGGCGAGACGGCCGCCGGCGCAGGCGCGGGGTTCGGGCCGATCCGGCTGGGCCCCGCCCTGATGGTGTATCTCGATCCCCTGAACCGTCGCGCCTTCCTCGACGAATGGGAGAACGCGATCGAGCAGCGGTGACGGTTCGGGCCGGGACGCGGAACCGTGCGCCGCGCCGCGGGGGCGATTCGCGGGGCCGCGGGCAGGGCATGTGGCCAATGGGCGCCGCGCCACGGAATTGATGGTGCCGCGCAAACAGTCGGACGGGGGCGGCCCTGCCTTCTTCCGGCCACAATCCCGGGTCGTGATTGTTCTTGAACAGCAAACAATAACGGCCTGCCACGCGTCTCGCAGGCCGGGACTGCGGCGGTATTGATCCGTGGTGAGGCAAAATGCGTCACTTCAGAGCGGCTTGTTTTCTGTAATGGAAACAGTCTGGACCACGCAGTCGCTCGAAGGGCCCCCGGCATTGTGGCGAAGGCGTGGCCGCGCCGGGGCGTTATCGCCATTTTCACATTTGGTATTGGCGCGAATGCCCATAAGGTTGGAGTGCTCGGCCCTGTCGGGGGGCAGGGGCTGGCTGGGGGAAGCCAAGTGCGGCGAACGTGGTCGCGTTCGGGCGGATGCGTCTCTTGCGGGGACGCATCCGCTCGGAACCGGCACAGCCGGCACCGAGTCCGTGGCCGAGCACGATTTGCAAGGGTAAGGCGGCGACCATCCCGAGGCAGGGCCGCTGCATGAATGAATGAGGAAGGGTGACGGGCGATGCCCGATCTTGTTTTCAGTTGGCGGATGCTGGGATTCTTTCCCGGCGATTTCGGTGCATCTCAATCGGCCGATGTGGGCGGCGTCGAGGTCACGGTGGAGGTCGCCAGCCTCTCGCCAGGCGCCAGGGCGTTCGGGCTCGAAGCCCCGTTCTACGTCGCGCCGGGAGAGCCGTTCGACCCGAGTTCGGGCTTCAAGCTCTTCGGCGACGGCGCCGAGGGCGGCCCGCACGAGACCGTCGCCGCGACGATCGACTTCGCGGCCACCGATCCGGCCTTCGGCGACGCGGTGGAGAACGTTTCCTTCCGCCTGGCGGACATCGATGCGGGTGCCGCGGGCGACATCCCCGGGGGACCTTCGGGAACCCACATCGATCTCGTGACCGTCAGTGCCTATGACTCGGACGGGAACGCGGTTCCGGTAACGATCACGCCCGGTACGGGCATCCTTCAGTCCGGCGATCTGCTCACCGGAACGGCCGAGGACCAGGATCCGACATCCGCGGACGCCTCGGCGCTGGTGGAGATCGCCGGACCCGTCGCCCGGATCGAGATCGAGTATGCCAACGGCGCGGACGGGGAGCAGCGGATCATCGTCAGCGATCTGCACTTCTCCACCACCGACCCCGGGCCGGCGCTCGACGGGATCGTCGAAGGCACCACGGGCGACGACCTGATCGACCTGGCCTATGACGGCGACCCCGAAGGCGACGTGATCGACGGGGGCGACAACATCTTCCCGGGCCTCGGCCCGGACGACGATATCGTCAAGGCCGGCGCCGGGAACGACACGGTGCTCGCCGGCGCGGGCGACGACACCGTCTACGGCGGCCAGGGCGACGACCTCATCGACGGGGGCGACGGCGCCGACTTTCTGTCCGGCGGCGACGACCGTGACACCTTCGTGGGCCTGCGCGAAGGTGACCATGTGGACGGCGGCGCGGGCGGCCACGATCACGACACGCTGGACCTCACCGGCTCGGGCCCGCTCCGGGTCGTCGACACGACCACGGACAGCGACGGGAACGGCCTCGACGGCACGGTGGAGTTCCTCGACGGGTCGGGCGGCGTGACGGGCAGCGCGACCTTCACCAACATCGAGGAGATCATCCCCTGCTTCACGCCGGGCACGGTGATCGCCACGCCGCGCGGCGAGCGGCTGGTGGAGGACCTGAAGCCGGGCGACCGGGTGATCACCCGCGACAACGGCATCCAGGAGATCGTCTGGGCGGGGGCCAAGACGCTCACGGGGCATCAGCTCGCGCGGATGCCGCATCTGCGCCCGATCCTCATCGAGGCCGGCGCCCTCGGCAACGGGCTCCCCGAGCGCGATCTGCTGGTCAGCCCCAATCACCGTCTGCTCGTCGCGAACGACAAGACCACGCTCTATTTCGACGAACGCGAGGTGCTGGCGGCGGCCAAGCACCTGACCGGGCTCGAGGGCGTCGAGGAGGTGGGCACGCTCGGCGTCACCTACCTGCATTTCATGTTCGAACGCCACGAGGTGGTGCTGTCGAACGGGGCCTGGACCGAGAGCTTCCAGCCCGGCGATTACACTTTGAAAGGCATTGGAAACGCCCAGCGCAACGAGATCCTCGAACTCTTCCCGGAGCTCGAGGAAGACGGTGTCTCGGGCGACTTCCGGGCGGCGCGCCGGACATTGAAGAAACACGAGGCACGGCTGCTGCATGACTGAGACGCGGACGAGGCCGGGGGGGCTGCGTCCTGATTTGCCGAGGGTTATCGGGGAGCGGGGGACCGCCCCGTCGCCCCGCGGCCGGTGCGAACCGGCCGGTGTTGTTCATGAGGCCCCGCGGGGCCCTGTATCTGGAGGGTAAGAGGGATGCCGTTCGCCATAACGTTCGCCGAGGGCGCGGAAGCCGCGCAGGAGCGCCGGGACACCGCCGTTTTCGTCACCACGCCGCGCGGCGGGGAGCCGCTGGAGCGGCTGTCGGTGGGGGCGGAGATCCTGACCCGCGATTCGGGACCGCGCAAGGTGGTCTGGCTCGGCCGGCGGCTTCTCTCGCGAGATCGCCTGGAAGGCGCGCCGGAGCTTCGCCC
>CAZPCU010000121.1:0-6421 GCA_964585075.1 uncultured Rhodobacterales bacterium | reverse complement strand
ATGACCTTGGCGTTCGACGAGTAGGCGCGCTGGGTCTGGATCAGGGCGGTGAGTTCGCCCGCCACGTCGGTGGCGGACTCCTCGCGCGCGAAGGACACCACGCTTCCGGTCGGCCCGTCGCCGGCATCCCAGAGGAAGAAGGGGCCGCTTTCCGGCGAGGGAACGAAGGTCTGCTGGTCGAGCCCGGCCATGCCGTTCGGGTTGGGCAGGTCCACGAGCGGGATCTGGAAGATCCGGCGCGTCACGCCGGTGTCGAACACCGCCTGGACGAAGCCGTTCTCGTCAACCTCCACGGCCGTCATGTTGCCCACCGGCGAGCCGTCCTTGGAGATCGAGAGGGGCGCGAAACTGTCGGAGAGTTGAGTGAGCCCACCGCTGCTTCCCGGCTGGCCGACAACGATTTCGATGGGCCCGCCCGCCACGTCCACGACAAGAGAGCCGGTCGCCGGGTCGTAGGCCCCGCCTGCGAAGGGCGTCACGTCGGCGAGCGTGCCGCCGGCGGTGCGGCTGTCGTTGAACTCGAGCACGTAGTCGCCCACGACCGCGCCGCCCGAAGCGCTGTCGCGCAGCACCATGCGCCATTCGTTGGAGGAGCCTGCGCCGGGCACGGTGGGCGTGAACTCGATGTCTATGTTGGCCGAGATGCCGAGATTGTCGATGTATTCCACGGACAGGGTTTCGGCGGTTCCGTCCGAGCCGGCCTCGGTCGCGGTGGCGGGCAGGTTGATGCCCAGCGAGACCTGCGTCGTCGGCTGCCCGGACAGCGCGTTCGCGTCGATGCGGACAGGCTGGAGGGCATCCGCGGAGTCCCGGGGGACGGGCGGCATCGTGCCGTCGGGAAGGGCTGGCCAGCCCATCAGGGCGAGGCCCGACTGGGTGACGAGGTAGCCGTCCGCGTCGGTCCGGAAGGAGCCCGTCGTCGTGAGCAGCATCTGGGGCGTGCCGTTGCCGACCTGCACCTCGTTGGCGCGCGCGACCGGCAGATATCCGCGGCCGCGAACGGCCAGGTCGGTCGGGTTGGAGGTGTTCACGAGCGCGCCGCTTTCGTCCACGAGGCGCTGGCTGATCGCGCGCACGCCTCCGGCGGCGTAGCTGCCCCCGCCGGTGGACGAGATCACCATGGACTGGAAATCCGTCTGCACGCGCTTGTAGCCGTAGGTGCCGGCGTTCGAGATGTTGTCTGAAATTCCGGCGAGGCGGCTCGCGTTTGCGCCGAGCGCCGCGACACCGGAGTTCAGCGCCGAGGAAATCGTCATGTCGGGACCCTTCTCTACCGTCGGGGGACGTTTCGCAGGCAGGAGATTAGGGGCCCCGGCTTAAGGCGCGGCTAACGGCTAAAATGCGCCCGAACGCGTGAGACCGGCCCGGAGGAACACGATTTCCATGCGATCGTTCCGGACCGACATCGGCTCCGATGGCCGGGCGGGATCGCGGTCGGCGTGACCCGTCACGCGGCGGGTGCGGTCGGGCGCGAGCCCGGCGTTCTCGAGAAGGCCGCGAAACGCGTCGGCGCGGCGCGCGGAGAGCTCCCAGGCAGGGTTTTCCGCCAGCACGAGCGGCCGGGCGCGCACATGGCCCTCGACGGCCGTGGCATTCGTCACCATCCCGGAAAGCCGTCCGATCACCCCGGCCAACGCCTCGAGGAGCGGCGTGGGCGTGGCCGCGGCGTCGAAAAGCGGCGCGCCGGGCCGGGCATAGACTTCCACGACGAGGCCCTCGTCCGTCACCCGGGTGACGACGTGCCGGCGGACAAGATCATCGGTGAAGCTCTCGCCCGTCCGGCCACGCAGCGCCGCGTCGAGCCGCGCGAGCGCCTTGGCCTCGGCGGCCGCCTCCGCCCCGTCTCGCTCCCCGGACGTTCCCGGCCGGCTGTCGCCGCGGGCGAGGCGCGCCTCGGTGGGCGCGCGCGCCGTCGCCCCGGTGCCATCTCGCGGCAGGATGTCCTCGGCGAAGACGCTCTCGCCGCCCAGCGCCCCGTCGCCGCCGCCCGATTCCCGCGTCACCGGGACGGTCGGGTTGAAGTAATCCGCGAGCCCCTTGCGCTGTTTTTCCGTCGTCGCGTTGAGCAGCCACATCAGCATGAAGAAGGCCATCATGGCCGTGACGAAATCGGCGTAGGCGACCTTCCACGCGCCGCCGTGATGCCCGCCTTCGGACCGGACCACCTTCTTCCGCTTGACGATGACCGGCGCGACATTCGAGCCGGACGCCATTCTCACCACCTTTCTCACCCCGGGAAAGGCGATAGCACGGCGGCGATTGCGGGGGTCTTAACGCATCCAATTGAGAGAAACGTCCGGGGCGATGGACTTTGCCCGCCGTCTCGCCAGGCAATATCTGTCAGGCCCGGCGAACAGGAACCCCGTAGCCGATGCCGCGGAGTTTCCCAAGGCCACGTGCGCCCGCACGGCGATGTCAGCTGCTGCGGTCCCGTGCTCGTCGGGTTGAGCGGACTCAGCGCGCGAAGAGGCGACTCTCGAAGCTGACGCCGAGTCCGATGCGGGCGCCGTCCTGTGCGACAAGCGTGCCGAGCCCGAAGCGCCCGATCGCGTTGGTCGCGTAGAGGTCGAGGCTCGCCGCCGCGCCCGGGGGGGAATAGCGCGCGCCAAGCGCCCAGACCGGCCGTCCAGACCGGGACCCGGGTGATGTCGCCGTCAGCTTCCATGGTGTTGCCGCCGGGCCCGAGGCTCGCCGTCACGCCGCCATAGGCCTGAAGTCGCGGGGTCGGCTGCCACGTCGCGCCCGCCCCGAGGCTGAATTCATGCCGTGGAACTCGTAGCCTTCCAGCCGGTCGGGAAAAACCGTGACGCCCGGCACGATGAGAAGCGCCAGCTCGGGCCCGATCTGGAAACTCGCCGGAACGTCCAGAGACGCGGCGAGGCCGTGTAGCCAGTCGTCCGACCCGTTGAGCCCGCCAGGCTTGATCGCGAAATGGTCCAGACCAGCCTGTGCCGCGTCGCTCCGATGGGTCAGCGCCCTCGGCAGCGGCATGGCGACGATGCGCTTCAGGGCCCGACGTTTCGCGCGGCGATTTCCGCCGGGACCGTGGTGGCAGGTCCGCCATCCGCGGCCTCCACCCAGCGCATGGCGGTGGCCTGCGCCGCTGCCGCGTCCTGCGCTTCGACGGCGGCGCGGATCTCGCGCAGCGCGTTGGCCATCTCGAGTTCCGAAACGTGGCTTTCCTGGGCGCGCAGGATCTTCGGGTGGGGCGTGGTCAGCATCTCGGAGCCGATCAGGAGCTCCTCGTGCATCTTCTCGCCCGGGCGCAGGCCGGTGAACCGGATCTCGATGTCGCCGTCCGGGCACTCGGGGCTTCGCACCGTGTAGCCCGCGCCCTCGATCATCTGGCGCGCCACCTGCAGGATCGACACGGGCGTGCCCATGTCGAGGGCGAAGAGATCGCCGCCCCGCGACAAGGATCCGGCCAGAAGCACGAGATGCACCGCCTCGGCCACGGTCATGAAATAGCGCGTCACGTCGCGATGCGTCACCGTCACCGGCCCGCCGCGCGCGATCTGTTCCTTGAAGAGCGGAACGACGGAACCGGAAGAGCCCAGGACGTTGCCGAACCGGACCATCGAAAAACGCGTCGCCTCGGGGCGGGTGGCGAGATCCTGCACGATCATCTCTGCGAGCCGCTTCGAGGCGCCGAGGACGGAGGTGGGCCTCACCGCCTTGTCCGAGGAGATCAGGATGAACCGTTCGACGCCCGCCTCCCGGGCGGCGTCCGCCATGATCTTGGTGCCGAGCACGTTGTTGCGCAGCCCCTCGATGACGTTCTCCTCGACCATCCCGAGATGCTTGTAGGCAGCGGCGTGCAGCACCACTTCCGTCTGCGCCTCGCGAAGGACACGGTCCACGAGCGGCCGCACGCAGACCGACCCCAGGACGGGCACGATTTCCGTCTGACCATCGAGCTCCGAAAGTTCCCGCTGGAGACTGAAAAGCGGGGGTTCCGCATGGTCGAGCAGCACGAGACGCCTGGGGCCGTAGGCGAGGAGCTGCCTGCAGAGCTCCGACCCGATCGACCCGCCCGCACCGGTGACGAGCACGCTGCGGCCGCGATAGGCGTCGGCCGTTCCGGGCAGGTCGGGCTCCATGCCTTCCCGGCCCAGAAGGCCCGAAAGATGCGCGGCCCCGAGCGATGGCCGGCCCGTACGGCCGAGAACGAGCTGGGCGAAGGACGGAAGCGTGTGCACGTCGCAGCCCAGCCGGCGCACCAGCCGCGTGATCCGCGCCCGCGTGGCGGGCGGGGCCGAGGGCATGGCGAGGATCACGCTGTCGATCTGCCGCTCCCGCACCAGCGTCGGAAGCTGGATGGGCGAATGCACCTTCAGCCCTGCGATGCTGAGAGACTGCAGGGTGGGATTGTCGTCGAGGAAGGCGACCGGCAGCAGGGACTCGTCCGTCGCCAACGCCGCGGCGAGCTGCTGCCCCGTCTTTCCCGCACCATAGATCAGGATGCGCTTGCGTGACTGCCCCGTGCGATAGATCCAGAGCGTCAGCTCGCGCAGAAGAAGCCTGGAGCCGACGGCGAAGATCACGAACGTCATCGTGAAGATCACGAAGAACGACGCCGGGAAAACGCCCCCCGACAGGGTGTTCGCAGCCAGTCCCGCCATGCCCGTGGCCGCGCCCACGCCGGCCGTGCCCATGACGCCGGGCAACTCGTAGGCGTTGAGCTTCATGCGATGCAGCCCGAGATGCGCCGACAGGGCGAGCGCGAGAGAGAGCATCACCAGAAAGACCGGGACCCCGAGCGCAGTGGCCGCCGACCCCTGCGGGCCGGAATTTACGAGCGCCAGGGCGAGAAGATGGGCCGCGGCGACGGCAACACCGTCGAATGCCAGGAGAATCACGCCCTTCTGCGATCGGCTCAGGGAGGTCAGAAACTGGTAGAACATAACTCGGTCCCCGGAAAACCGGCAAATTCGGAACACAAACAAGCCCCCTCGGCGCCAGCCCGACGGTGCTTGCCCTGCTGCGTCGATTGAAGCAGGGGCCTGTTGAGGATGGACCAAGCTTATCGCGGGTTGTGCAAGGAAAACAATCCTCGCCAACGGGATCGGCGGAATTCGGTCCCGGACGACTCAATTCCTGGGCGGCCGGTGCCTCCCCGGGCTCATCGGCAGCGACCTCCGGACCGTGACGAACATCAGCCA
Source organism: uncultured Rhodobacterales bacterium (assembly GCA_964585075.1). Taxonomy (GTDB): domain Bacteria; phylum Pseudomonadota; class Alphaproteobacteria; order Rhodobacterales; family Rhodobacteraceae; genus Rhodosalinus. The sequence continues at coordinate 1,259 of CAZPCU010000121.1, read as the reverse complement.
GAAATCGTAACAGAGTCCCTGGTGGCGCTCGTATATGCGATCAAGGCGCGCCTTCCGGGGCACGCAGCGTCGCGCATAGACGGCGTCCGTCTCCCGCGCGCTGCGGCAGGCCCGCAGGATGACTTCCTCGGTCCGGCAGTAGGCGAGCGTGGCGAGGCCCGTGATGCCGGGTTTCACCCTCAGCACCTCGGCATAGAGCTCCGGATGGGCTTCGACGTATCGGCGGAGCGGAGGTCGCGGACCGACGAGGCTCATGTCCCCCCGGAGCACGTTCCAGAGCTGCGGCAGCTCGTCGAGGCGCCGCCGTCGCAGGGCACGCCCCGTCGGGGTCACCCTCTCCAGCTTGTGGCCCCCGGACACGCCGTGGTCACCGGGATCCGGGCGCATGGTCCGGAATTTCCAAAGAAGGAACGGCTGGCCGGGCGCGCGCATCCGCTCCGACTTGTAGATGACGGGCGCCCCGTCCTTCCACCAGACCAGCACTGCCACGCCAAGGATGAGCGGTGAAAGCACGACAGCGAGCGTGAGCGACCCGAGAACGTCGAGCGGACGCTTCAGCGCGTAGCCCCGATGGCGCCACTCGGCCCGTCCGGTCTGCGCCGAGCGCGGCGCGAGGTTCTCCTCGGAAACTTGCATTTTGCTGCTGCCCGTCCGACGCATGCCGTGTTAATCGTCGGAGGCGAGTGTGTCGATAGTTGGTCTTTCGAGTATCGATAGTTTTGCAGAATAGGGGGATTTGGCCAGTGAAAGCTGTCATGCGCGCGCTTCTCGCCGTCTTCGTCGTCGTCGGTCTGTCGGCATGCACCCTGCCCAGCGGCGCCGCGCTGCAATCGGAAATCCTCACCGAGCAGGCATCCGAAACGCCGAGTTTCCAGGTCGTTCCGGTCACGCGGGCGAACGCCAGGGCGCTCGAACACTGGCCGCCGACGGGCTGGCAAGGCGGTTATCACTGGCTTCAGGCCTCGAACGCACCGTCCTCGACGGTGATCCGCGCGGGCGATCTCGTGAACCTGGTCATCTGGGACAGCCAGGATGTGTCGCTTCTGACTTCGGCGGAGGAGAAGCGCATCGACCTGCAGGGGATCCAGGTCGCGTCCGACGGCACGGTCTTCGTGCCCTACGTGGACGACGTGGTGATCAACGGGCTCACGCCGGACGAGGCGCGGGAACGCATCCAGACAGAGCTCGAACGGATCGTGCCCTCCGCGCAGGTCCAGCTTTCGGTGGAGCAGGGATCCTCGAATTCCGTCGATCTGGTG
>CAZPCU010000120.1:450-6425 GCA_964585075.1 uncultured Rhodobacterales bacterium | reverse complement strand
GAGGGGCGCACCGACATGACCTTCTCGCTGCCCACCGAACAGGTGCTGCGCGCCGAGAAGGCGATGCTGGCCGCCAAGGAGAAGGGCGAGATCAACTTCCACGATCTCATCGCAGACCAGGGCGTGGCCAAGGTCTCGGTGGTCGGCATCGGGATGCGCAGCCAGTCAGGCGTGGCGGCCAGGATGTTCGAGGTTCTCGCGAAGGAGGGGATCAACATCAAGGTCATCACCACGTCGGAGATCAAGATCTCCGTCCTGATCGACAGGAAATACATGGAACTCGCCGTGCAGGCGCTCCACGACGCCTTCGAACTGGAAAAACCCGGCTGAGCGGCAAATCCCGCGCCGCTGCTGCTGCGTCGCGGCACGCGAATGAAGGCGTTTCATTCCGACTGCGGGTTGTGCTCTAAAGGCGTGCGGGGAACCGGCGAACCGGGGGCGAGGAGCGACAGGCAGGCATGCCCGACCGAAGCGAGAGCGAAAGCCGCAAGCTGCTGCGGCGGCTGCGCGACGCCATGGCCGGCGAAAGCGCAGGCCAGGAGCGGCTCGACCGAATCACGACGCTGATCGCCGAATCGATGGGCACCGAGGTCTGCTCCATCTACCTCTTCCGCGACCGCGACACGCTCGAGCTCTGCGCCACCGAGGGCCTGCGGCGCGATGCGGTGCACCAGACACGCCTCCGTCTCGGCGAAGGTCTCGTCGGCCGCGTCGGCCGCTCGGGCCGGATCATCAACACCGAGAACGCCCCGGCCCATCCCGGCTTCCGCTACATGGCGGAGACGGGCGAGGAGGCCTACACCTCCTTCCTCGGCGTCCCGATCCAGCGCCTCGGCGAGATGCTGGGCGTGCTCGTCGTTCAGTCCCGAGAGCCGCGCAGCTTCACGCCTGACGAGGTCTATGCCCTGGAAGTCGTGGCCATGGTCCTCGCCGAGATGGCCGAGCTCGGCGCCTTCGTGGGCGAGGGCGCGGCGATGACGGCGCGCCACCAGCAGCCCGTCACCCTGCGCGGCACCATCGGGCAGGAGGGCGTGGCCATGGGGCATGTCTGGCTGCACGAACCGCGGGTGGTCATCGCCAACCCGATCGCCGACGACCCCGAAAGCGAGGCCGAGCGCCTCCGCGAGGCGGTGGACCGCCTGCGCGTCGGCGTGAACAGGATGCTCGACGGCGCGGCGAACGGCGACGCCGAGCAGCTTCAGGTGCTCGAGGCCTACCGCATGTTCGCCAATTCCCCCGGCTGGCTCCGGCGGATGGAGGAAGGCGTGGCCAGCGGCCTGTCCGCCGAGGCCGCCGTCGAGAAGGAGCAGTCCGCCGCAAGGGCCCGTCTTGCCCAGGTCACGGATCACTATCTCCGCGACCGGCTGCACGACCTCGACGACCTCTCGAACCGGCTGCTGCGGCTGCTGACCGGTCAGGGCAAGGAAACGGGGGCGGAGATGCCCGACGACCCGATCCTGATCGCGCGCAACATCGGCCCCGCCGAGCTTCTGGACTACGGGCGCGCGCTCCGCGGCGTGGTGCTCGAGGAAGGCTCCGTCGGCAGCCATGCCGCCATCGTCGCGCGCGCCCTCGCGATCCCGCTCGTCATTCATGCCGAGCGGATCACCACGGAGGCGCTCAACGGCGATCCGATCGCGGTGGACGGCGAGCAGGGCGTCGTCCACCTGCGCCCGGACGACAGCGTGGCCGCCGCCTTCCGCGACAAGATCGCGATGCAGGCCGAGGCGCAGAAGCGCTACGCCTCGATTCGCGACAAGCCCGCCGAGACGCTGTGCGGCAACGTCGTCTCGCTGCACATGAATGCAGGGCTCATGGCCGATCTGCCCTCGCTCGAGGGGTCGGGGGCCGAGGGCGTCGGGCTCTTCCGAACGGAGCTGCAGTTCCTGCTGCGCAACAAGATGCCCCGCCGGGCCGAGCTCTCGGCACTCTACGCGCGCATCATGCAGGCGGCCAAGGGCCGGCCCGTGGTTTTCCGCACCCTCGACATCGGGTCGGACAAGATCCTGCCCTACATGACCGCGGTCGAGGAGCCGAACCCGGCCCTCGGCTGGCGCGCGATCCGCGTCGGGCTGGACAAGCCGGGCGTGCTGCGGATGCAGCTTCAGGCCCTCGTCCGGGCCGCCAATGGCAGGCCGCTCAGCGTGATGTTCCCCTTCATCGCGCAATACGAGGAGTATCGCGCGGCGCGCGCGGAGATGGACAAGGCGCTGGAGCGCGAACGCATCCTCGGGCACCCCCTGCCCTCCTCGCTGGACGTGGGCGCGATGCTCGAGACGCCGAGCCTCGCCTTCGCGCCGCGCCGCTTCTTCGAGGAGGTGGAGTTCCTGTCCATCGGCGGAAACGACCTCAAGCAGTTCTTCTTCGCCGCCGACCGCGAGAACGAGCTCGTTCGGCGGCGCTACGACACGCTGAACGTGAGTTTCCTGACCTTCATCGAGCAGATCGTGCAACGTTGCGAGGAGACCGGAACGCCGCTTTCCTTCTGCGGCGAGGATGCCGGCCGCCCGATCGAGGCGCTTTGCCTGGCCGCGATGGGCATCCGGCTCCTGTCGATGCGCCCGGCCTCCATCGGGCCGGTCAAGCATCTGCTGCGGCGCTCGCACCTCGGCGAGGTGCGCGAGGTGATCGAGGCGGCGCGAGAGCGCGGCGAGCAGTCGGTCCGCGCGGCCGTCATGGAGTATCTGCGAAGCTGACGGGACCCCGGGATCAGCGGCGGCCGGCGAAGAAATCGCGCAGGAGCACCGCGGCCTCCTCCTCGGCGAGGCCCGGGTAGATCTCCGGTACGTGATGCGCCTGCGGGTGGGTGAAGACGCGCGCCCCATGCGCCACGCCGCCCGATTTCGGATCGGACGCGCCGTAGTAGAGCCGCGCGACGCGGGCGAAGGCGATGGCCTGCGCGCACATGGCGCAGGGCTCCAGCGTGACGTAGAGCGCATGGCCCGGCAGTCGTTCCGACCCCGCCGCCGCGCAGGCCGCGCGGAGCGCGAGGATCTCGGCATGGGCGGTCGGATCGCTGAGCGCGCGGGTGCGGTTGCCGGCACGCGCCACCTCCCGGCCCGCCGGGTCCACGACGACGGCGCCCACCGGCACCTCGCCCCGGGCCGCTGCCGCGCGCGCCTCGGCGAGTGCGGCCTCCATGTGCGAACGGAAGGTCATGGCGCCTGATGCCGCTCCCGCGGCGCTTGCGCAAGGCCGGTGCGCGGCCTATGCGCGGGGCATGAGCGAGAAGACCCCCGAGGGCGAGCGGATCGCCAAGGTGCTGGCGCGGGCCGGCGTGGCGAGCCGGCGCGAGGCCGAGCGCATGATCGAGGCGGGCCGCGTCGCGGTGAACGGCCGCCGCGTGGAGCGCGCGGCGCTCAACGTCACGCCCTCCGACCGGATCACCGTGGACGGCCGGCCGGTCGGCGCGCCCGAGCCGCCGCGGCTCTGGCTCTACCACAAGCCCACGGGGCTCGTGACCACCACCCGGGACGAACAGGGCCGGCCCACCATCTTCGACGAGCTCCCCGAGGACATGCCCCGCGTCGTCAGCGTGGGGCGGCTCGACCTCAACTCCGAGGGGCTTTTGCTGCTCACGAACGACGGGGCGATCAAGCGCCGGATGGAGCTGCCGTCCACGGGCTGGACGCGCAAGTACCGCGTGCGCGTCAAGGGGAAGCCCTCCGACGAGACGTTCGAGCCGCTCCGCCGCGGCCTTGCGCTCGACGGGGAACGCTTCCAGCCCATGACGGTAACCCTCGACCGCCAGCAGGGCGCGAACGCCTGGCTCACCGTGGCGCTCAAGGAGGGCAAGAACCGGGAGGTCCGCAGGGCCATGGAGGCGGTGGGCCTGACGGTCAACCGGCTGATCCGCGTCTCCTACGGGCCCTTCCAGCTCGGCGCGCTGAAACCCGGCGCCGTTGAAGAGGTGCGCCCGCGCGTCCTGCGCGACCAGCTCGGGCTCGGTGGAGGGGACGGCGGTGGCGAGGGCAAACCGAAGGTTCGGCGGCGGCGGCGCTGAGCACCTGTCACGCGAATGTCACGCGCGTCTGCGCAGGGCTTGATCCGAAACGCCGCCGGCCCGGCGGGGCTGGCCGTGACGGCCGCCTTGTCCTATCGTGACGTGGAGTCTGACGCAGGAGTATCATGTCTCGACTTGTGCTCACCCTGGTGCTGGTGGCCGTGGTCACGGCAGTCGCGGCCATCGCCGTCGCGGTCATCTCCGAGACCGGCGAGCGCACGGGCCGCGCCATGGGCCGGCCGGGCGGGCGCCTGAACGCCGTCCAGCGCGTGGCCTACGTGCTGCTGATGGCCGTCATGCTCGGCACCGCCACCGGCGTGCTGGAGGCGGGCTGATGGCGCGGCGCTACGGCGGCAGGTTCAGCCCGGAGGCCCGGCCCGACGCGGACGGCGGCGCGCCGCGCCCGTCCACCGCGGGGACGGAGTTCCGGATCGCGCCGGGCGGCGCGCGGGTGAACCTCCTCTACGTGCCCGCGGCCGTGCTCGCCTTCCTCTCGCTCGGCGGCGGGCCGGAGCGGCTCGCCCTCGGTCTCGTGGGCGCGGCGTTCTGGGCGCTCGCGGCCTGGCTCACCCGCGAGGGGCTGCGGGCCGAGGCCGCCTGGCACGACCGCAAGGTCGCCCGCCGCCCGGCGCTGCCGCGAAAGATCCTCGCCTCGTTCCTCGTCGGCGTCGGCACCGCCATCGCCGCCGGCAGCGGCAATGGCGATCTGCTCGGCGCGCTTCTCTACGGCGTCATCGGGGCCGCCCTGCATGTCACCGCCTTCGGCGTCGATCCGCTCACCGACAAGGGCATCGAAGGCGTGGACCAGTTCCAGCAGGATCGCGTGGCGCGCGCCGTGGACGAGGCCGAGAAGCACCTCGCCGCCATGTCGGAGGCCATCGCCCGCACGGGCGACCGCCAGCTAGAGGCGCGCGTCGAGCGCTTCCAGTCCACGGCGCGGCAGCTCTTCCGCACGGTCGAGAACGATCCGCGCGACCTGACCTCGGCGCGGAAGTTCCTCTCGGTCTACCTGATGGGGGCGCGCGACGCGTCGGTGAAGTTCGCCGAGGTCTACGCCCGGAGCCGCGACTCGGGCGCGCGGGCCGACTACGTCGCGCTTCTCGACGATCTCGAACAGAATTTCGCGGCGCGAACGGAAAAGCTCCTGGCCAATGACCAGTCGGACATGAGCGTGGAGATCGAGGTGCTGCGCGACCGCCTCAAACAGGAGGGCCTGCGGGCCGAGTACCAACAGGAGTGAGTCCATGCCGAAGTCCGAAAACGTCCGCCAGGAGGCGGAGAAGACCCTCGCGCTCGTGGAGGAGGTGAACGCCGTGGTGCTGCCCGATCCCGCCGAGACGTCCGAGATCGTTCCCCTGGAGGAGGCCGACGCCGCCAAGAGCGGCGAGATCCGGCGCCGCATGGACGAGATCGACATCGGCGACACGAACTCGATCGTATCCTTCGGCTCCGCCGCCCAGGCCGAGCTGCAGGAGATCAGTCAGTCCATGCTGGCCGACGTGCGCAACAAGGACGTGGGCCCGGCGGGGGACTCGCTGCGCGACATCGTCACCACGATCCGCGGGTTTTCCGTTTCCGAGCTCGACGTGCGCCGCGAGCGCAGCTTCTGGGAGCGCCTCCTCGGGCGCGCCGCGCCGGCGGCCAAGTTCGCCGCGCGCTACGAGGACGTGCAGGGCCAGATCGACGGCATCACCGAGAACCTGCTCCAGCACGAGCACAAGCTTCTCAAGGACATCAAGTCGCTCGACCTGCTCTACGAGAAGACGCTCGCCTTCTACGACGAACTCGCGCTCTACATCGCCGCGGGCGAGGCCAAGCTGAAGGAGCTCGACGCCAACGACATCCCCGAGAAGGAGAAGGCGGTGGAGGCCGCGCCCGAGGACGAGCAGGTGATGAAGGCGCAGGAGCTCCGCGACCTGCGCGCTGCCCGCGACGACCTCGAGCGGCGCGTGCACGACCTGAAGCTCACCCG
>CAZPCU010000120.1:0-440 GCA_964585075.1 uncultured Rhodobacterales bacterium | reverse complement strand
GCCAGGTCACGATGCAGTCGCTGCCCTCCATCCGGCTCGTGCAGGAAAACGACAAGAGTCTCGTCACCAAGATCAACTCCACGCTGGTGAACACGGTGCCGCTCTGGGAGACCCAGCTCGCCCAGGCGGTCACGATCCAGCGCTCGGCCGAGGCCGCGGCGGCGGTGAAGGAGGCCTCGGACCTCACGAACGAATTGCTGACCGCGAACGCCGAGAACCTGCGCGCCTCCAACAAGGCGATCCGCGAGGAGATGGAGCGCGGCGTCTTCGACATCGAGGCCATCAAGAAGGCCAACGCCGATCTCATCGGCACGATCGAGGAGAGCCTTCAGATCGCGGACGAGGGCAAGGCGCGGCGCGCCGCGGCGGAGGCCGAACTGCAGAAGATGGAGAAGGAACTGCGCGACACGCTGGCCTCGGCCAAGGCGCGCGGCACCGGC
>CAZPCU010000119.1:1148-6426 GCA_964585075.1 uncultured Rhodobacterales bacterium | reverse complement strand
GTCGCGTCTGAGCACGCTCGCCGCGGAGACCGGGGCGCGGGCCGCCACGCTCGACCCCACCAGTTTCGCGGCCGTGGTGGAGCTTTGCCGGGCGGCCGCGGACCTGGGTGGGGGCCGGCTCTCCGGCATCGTGAACTGCGCCGGCTCGGTCTTCGACCCGGTGAACTGGTTCACGGTTTCGCATTCGGTGAGTTCGACCTCCCCGATCTCGACGGCGAAGCCAAGCTCCGGGATGTCCAGCGTGACGGCGACCATGCCGACGCGGAGCTCTCCCACGAAGGGATGCGTGCGCCCGTAGCCGCGCTGGGTCGAATAGGCGAGGCCGAGCAGGAATCCCTCGTCGCCGCGGGCGAGCGCCTGCAGGCGGAGCGCCCGCTCGGCCGGCAACTCGAGCGGCTCCCGCGTGAGGTCGGGCGGCGTGTCGGGGCCCGGCCGCTCCGCCTGAAGGAGCCCTTCCCGGTCCAGGAAACCCGAGACCCGGGGCACCTCGACCGGCTCGGCGCCGTCGCTCTCCCTCGCGGCCGGCGCGTCGGCGCCCTCGGCGGCCAGCGCGAAGTCCAGCAGGCGGTGGGTGTAGTCGAAGGTGGGGCCCAGGATCTGCCCGCCGGGCAGGTCCTTGAAGGTGGCGGAGATCCGGCGGGAAACCTGCATCGCCGCCGTTTCCACGGGCCGGCTGGCGCCGAAGCGGGGCAGGGTGGTGCGGTAGGCGCGCACGAGAAAGATCGCCTCGATCAGGTCGCCGCGCGCCTGCTTGATCGCGAGCGCCGCGAGGTCGCGGTCGTGGAGCGAGCCCTCGGTCATCACCCGGTTCACCGAGAGCGCGAGCTGCTCGCGGATCTGCGCGAGGGAAAGCTCCGGCACTGCGGGATCGCCCCGCCGCGCTTCGGCGAGCCAGTCATGGGCCGCATCGATCGCGCGCTCGCCGCCCTTCACCGCGACATACATCAGCCGTCCTCCCCGTGGATGCGCGTGGAGCGCGGCACCGCCGCGAGAAGCGCGCCCGAGGTGAGGAACGCGTCCCACCCGAGCGGGAAGCGCGCGGCGTTCGCGCGGAAGGCCCCGGGATCGGGCAGGGAGAGCGCGGCGCGCTCGCGGATGCCCGGGCCGGAAAGGGTGGTGCCGGCGGCCTCCAGGCGATCCGTCTCCACGATGAGGGTGGCGGAGCGGTCGGGGTATTCGGGCGCGCCCACCGCGAAGCGGTCGACGGGGGAGAGCGCTTCCCAGGATCCGAGCGCGAAGGCGGCTTCGCCAGCCGGCACGAGCGGCGCGCCGGTATGGAAGCGGATCCAGGCCCGGGCGGCCACCGTGTCGTGCCGCCCGGCGAGATGGAGGGGCGTCTCGGCGTCGCAGAGCGTGAGCAGCAGCGCGCCCGCCGCCGGCGACAGAGGGGCGGGCGGCGCCACGCCGGCCATGCGCTCGATCCGGCCCGGCCGCGCCATTGCGTCGAGCGCCGCGCGGAAGGCGCGGGCGGCCTCGACGGGGGGATCGGCGAAACCGCCGGAAAGGGGCGCGGCCTGCATCAGTCCTCTCCCCGTGCCAAGGTGAAGAATTCCACCTTGGTGGACCGCGCGCGCGCCGCGGTGGCGCGCCGCCGGGCGGCCTCGCCCTCGGCGAGCGGCGCCAGAAGCCGTTCGCGCAGCACGGGCGCGGCGGCGGTCTGCATGAGCGCATCGACGAGCGCGGCGATGCGCGCCTTGCCCCGGTCGCGCCCCTGCACATAGGCGTGGCCCGTTTCGCCCGTGGCGAGGCGGAGCGCGCAGCGGGTGACCGTCATCTCGCCGAGGTTGAACGGCGCGCCGGTGCCGCCCGCCCGGCCGCGCACCATGACCGCGCCGGTCTCCGGCGCGCGGAGCCATTCATGTTCGGGATCGTGCCCGGCCGCGTCCCAGAGCCGCGCGAGCTCGTCGGACGGGGCGCGCGCGAGCAGGCCCATCCAGCCCGGCCGGTCTTCGGGCGGGGTCATGCGGGCGGAGGCTTCGGGCGACGGAGACATCTTGCAAGGTTGTCCAGATTGATATACAACTAGACAAATCATTATGGGAATCGCGGCGGCATGGCAACAGGCGGCGATCTCCCGCGTCGTGAAAATTTCGTGACAAGATGCCTCGCACCGCGATCTGGACTTCCATTGCCGATGCCCTGACCGCCGACATCGGCTCGGGGCGCTACGGCCCCGGCGACAAGTTGCCCACGGAGGCGGAGCTTTCGGCCCGCTTCGGGGTGAACCGCCACACGGTGCGGCGCGCGCTCGCCGCGCTCGCCGACGACGGGATCGTGCATTCCCGGCGGGGCTCGGGCGTGTTCGTCACGCACAGCCCCACGGACTATCCCATCGGCCGGCGCGTCAGGTTCCATCGCTCGCTCCAGGCGGCCGGCAAGATCCCCGACCGCGACATCCAGCTTCTCGAGACGCGCGCCGCCGATGCGCGCGAGGCCGAGGCGCTGCAACTTGCCGCGGGCGCGCCTGTCCATGTCTGCGAGGGCGTGTCGCTGGCCGACGGGCATCCGCTCGCCCTCTTCCGGAGCGTCTTTCCCGCCGAACGCCTGCCCGGACTGCCCGAGGCCCTGCGGCGCACGGGCTCCGTCACCCGCGCGCTCTCCGACTGCGGCATCGCCGACTACCTGCGGGTCTCGACCCGGATCGCCGCACGCCCCGCCACCGCGGCGCAGGCGCACAAGCTCCGGATGCCCGAGGGCGCGCCGATCCTCCGGACCGTCGGCCTGAACGCCTGCCCGGAGGGTCGGCCCGTGGAGTTCGGAACGGCCTGGTTCGCGGCCGACCGGGTCACGCTGACCGTGGCGGGGCCCTGACGGCATCGCAAAGAGCTCCGGAGCGGCGAGTCGCCGCAGGGGCGACCCCGCCTTGTCACGGGTGCGACACAAACTGCTGATAAATCTCCATGACCTATCCACAGCCCGCAACCCGGACCAAGGCAGACCCTGCGCCATGCGCTTCTCGCTCCCCTCCTTTCGCCTGACCGGCGCCACGGTCCTGCGCGACGGCGAGATGCAGCGTCGCTCGGTGGCCGTGTCCGAGGGGCACATCACGAAGGGCCCGCTGCCCGCGGTGGACCTGACCGGCTATCTCGTGCTGCCGGGGATCGTGGACCTGCACGGCGACGCCTTCGAGCGCCACCTCGCGCCCCGGCCTTCGGCGCCTTTCCGGATGGACGTCGCGCTGCGCGCCACGGACCGCGACGCGGCGGCGAACGGCGTCACGACCGCTTGGATGGCGCATAGCTGGTCCTGGGAAGGCGGGCGGCGCGGGCCCGATCACGCGGAGGCGTTCCTCGCCGCGCTGGACGCCTACCGCCCCCAGGCGCTCGTGGACCTTCGCGTGCAGATCCGCTGCGAGACCCACACCACCGACACCGTCGACCGGCTCATCGCCGCGGTGCGCCGGCACGGGGTCGATTACGTCGTGTTCAACAATCACCTCGACGAGGCGCTCCAGCTGGCCGAGCAGGGCGGCCACGAGCTGGCGCATTGGGCGCGCGAGGCCGGGCGCAGCCTCGAGCGCCATCTCGAGGCGATCCGTGCCGCCCGGGCGCAGGGGAAGGACGTGCCGCGCTATCTCTGCCGCCTCGCGGAAGCCTTCGACATGCTCGGCGTGAGCTACGGCAGCCACGACGACGCCGATGGCGAGACGCGCGAGATGTTCTCGATGATCGGCGCCAAGATCTGCGAGTTCCCGACGCGCCGCTCGGCCGCGGCGCTGGCCCGCGCCGTGGGCGATCCCGTCATAATGGGCGCGCCGAACGTGGTGCGCGGCGGATCGCAGGCGGGCAACGTGTCGGCGGCCGATCTCCTGCGCCGCGGCCATTGCGATGCGCTGGTGTCGGACTACTACTATCCCGCCCTCGCGGCGGCCGCCTTCAAGCTGGCCGACGACGGGGTGATGAGCCTGCCGCGCGCCTGGGCGCTGATTTCCGAGGGGCCTGCCGAGATCCTGCGCCTCGCCGACCGCGGGGTCATCGACTACGGCAGGCGCGCCGATCTCGTCGTCGTCAACGAGGCGAGCCGCGCCGTGGAAGCGACGATCGTGGGCGGCCGGCTCGCCTATCTCGCCGGCGAAGCGGCGCATCGCTTTCTTGCCGCGGGCGCTTCCCTCGCCCTCGCCGCCGAATGACCGCGCCGGCGTCATCGTCCCGTCATGCGGTCGTCACGGCGACCGGCTATCCGAAGGACAAGCGCGGGTCTTCCGCAAGCCATGCGTAACGGGTGGGTTGGGTATGATCGCGGTTCGGGCGGCCTCTCGGCCGCCCGTTCAGTTTCCGCCTGACGGGCCGCGGCTGCCTTCGTACTTCTCGAGAAACGCTTCGGCCGGAAGGTCTCGGAAATCCTTCAGCGCCGCCCTAAGCGCGTCGTGGCTCCAGTCCCACCAGGCGAGCGCCACGAGCCGCTCGGCGATGGCCGGCGGCTGCCGGGGGCGGATCGTGCGTGCAGGCACGCCGGCCACGATCGTGTAAGGATCCACGTCGCGCACCACCACGGCCCCCGCCGCCACCACGGCGCCATGGCCCACCCGCACCTCGGGCTTCACCTGGGCGTTGTGGCCGAGCCAGGTGTCGTGGCCGATCTCCGTGCGCCGGGCGCGGCGGCGCGCGAACCAGGCGGCGTCGTCCTCGGCGTCGTCCCAGTAACTCGCGGAGCGGTAGAGGAAGTGGTGCAGGCTGGCCCTGTCGAGCGGGTGGTCCGTGGCGCCGACGCGTACGTAGCTCGCGATGTTCGAGAAGCGGCCGATCTCGGCGTTGGCGATATCGCAGCAGCGGTCGCAATAGGAATAGTCGCCGAAGGTGACGTTGGCGAGGCGGCTGCCGCGCCCGATCTCGGTGTAGGCGCCCAGCCGGGCGTCCGCGACCTCGCAGTCGGGATGGATGAGGGGCGTCTCGCTCAGCCGGGCCATGGCGCTCTTGCTTTTGGTCTTTCCCGAGGGCGTCCGGAGATCAGCGCCCGCCGTCGCGGCCCTTGATGAGACGGTCCCGCAGGCGCCCGGACACCCAGTCCATGAGCATCACGGTCAGCACGATCAGGATGATGTAATAGGTCACCTCTTCCCAGTCCTTCTGGGTGATGATCGCCTGGGTGATCAACAGGCCGATGCCGCCCCCGGTGATCGCGCCGATCACGGTGGCCGAGCGCGTGTTGGACTCGAAGAAGTAGAGCACCTGGGACAACAGCACCGGCATCACCTGGGGAAGCACGCCGAAGCGGTAGCGCTGCACGGGCCGCGCGCCGGTGGAGGCCACGCCTTCGATCTGCTTGTCGTCCACGTTCT
>CAZPCU010000119.1:0-1138 GCA_964585075.1 uncultured Rhodobacterales bacterium | reverse complement strand
ATCTTGCCGAAGCTGCCCGTGTCCGTGACCAGGATCGCCAGTGCGCCGGTCAGCGGACCGGGGCCGAAGGCGCGGCTGAGCACGATGGTCCAGATCAGCGCGTCCACGCCGCGCAGGAAATCGAAGACGCGGCGCGCCCCGAAGCGCAACGTCATCAGCGGGGTGAAGTTCTTGGCCGCGACGAAAGCCAGCGGCAGCGCCACCAGCGCCGCGCCGAAAGTGCCGAGGAAGGCCATGAGGATCGTCTCGACCATCGCCCAGGCCACGTCGGCGTGCCGCCAGACGCCGTTGTTCCAGAAATCCTGCCAGGCGCCTGCGACGTTCGACCGGCTGTCGTCCAGCTGCGGGCCGAACAGGATCTGGGCGGGGGTGCGGTCGTAATAGGGGCTGTCGAAGGTGAACCAGAAGAGCTCCCAGCCGAAGAAATAGCGGAAGACCTCGGTGCGGTTGCGGGTGATCGTCATCCGGCCCGCGTCGGTTGTGATGTCGAGCCGCGCGCGCGAATAGCTGATCCACTCCGGCAGATCCTCTTCGGCCAGGTTGATCTGCACGCCGCCCGCCCGGCTCGCCTGCGCCTCGATGCGGCCGAAGTCGGGGTGGACGTAGACTGCGGTGTTGTCGGCCCCGAGGATCACCGCGTGCCCGTCCTCCAGCGCGACGCGAACGCCGCCTGCGTCGCGCTCCACCCAGCCCGGCTCCAGCTCCGCGGGATAGGTCGCCCGGCGCTCGCCCTCCTTGGACACGGTGATGTCCCCCGAGCGGTTGTCGCGCGTCACGTGCACCTTGTGGCTGTAGCTGTCCGCCACCAGCGTCGCGGCATTGTCCAGCCGCGCGCGGTCCGCCAGCCCCGGAATGTCGAAGGCGAAGAAGACGTAGACGAGATAGGCCAGGATCGCGACCGGCACGGCGAAGGCTGCGCGCCGCTTCGCCGCGAAACGTCGGACGGCGGCGGCCTGCCGGCTTTCCGGCGCGGGGGCTGTGGCGTCCGTCATGCCGAAACCTCGCGTCCCTGGGTCAACCGGTTGCGGTAGTGGCTCGACACCTGATCGACCACCACGATGGAGAGAAACAGCAGGAGGAAGATCGCCGCCGCCTCGTCGAACTTGCCCATGCCGAAGGTCATGGAGTTGCGCAGCTC
>CAZPCU010000118.1:0-6457 GCA_964585075.1 uncultured Rhodobacterales bacterium | reverse complement strand
ACTTGAGCGTCTGGCCGAGATAGACGGTGCCGTGGCCGGGAAGCTGTTCCCCGATCACCGCCGAGATCAGGCCCGCCGTCAGCATGCCGTGGGCGATGCGGCCCTCGAAGATCGTGTCCTGCGCGTAGGAGTCGTCCAGATGCACCGGGTTCCGGTCCGTCGAGACCTCGGCGAACATCTCGATGTCCTGGTCGGTCACCACCTTACGGAGGTGCCGGGTCATGCCCATCTCGATGTCCTCGATGCAGATCGTGCCGCGCGGCATGTTGTCCAACATCCGGTCCTCCCAACGCAAAAGCAACAATCGGACAGCCTGCAGCCCGACTCCGCAACTTTATTGCTTTGCGCGCGCAGAAACGCAAGCCTCGATTTTCAGCGGAGTCGGCCGATCGCGTAGCTGGGCGACACCTGTTCCCGCGCCAGGTAGGCCGAGAGCGCCTCGGGATCGGGCTGGCGGGCGGTTCGCGTCTCGCGCTGGGCGAGCCCGCCCGAGATGAAGAGCGAATCGATATCCTCGCCCATCGCGCCTCGGATGTCCGTCTGCGCGCCGTCGCCGATGGCGAGGATCTCGCTGCGGTCCACGTCATGCCCGAGCGCGGCGAGGCGCCGGCGCGCGAGGTCGTAGATCGGCGGGTGCGGCTTGCCGAAATAGAGGCTCTCGCCGCCCATGGCGGTGTAGAGCGCGGCCACCGCGCCCGCGCACCACTCCCGGCGCTCGCCGCGGTCCACCACGATGTCGGGATTGGCGCAGAGCAGCTTCAATCCCTTCTGCTTCGCGTAGAGAAGCTGCGGACGCAGCGTCTCGGGATCGGCCATCGGGTCGAAGGGGCCGGTGCAGACGACCCCTTCCGCCTCCGCCAGCGGCACGCGCGCGATTTCCACCGGCTCCTCGATCACCGCGAGCGGCTCGAAGAATCCCAGGTCGCGATCGTCCCCCATGAAGAAGACCTTGCGGCCTACGACGCTTCGGAACATGGCGGCGCGCGCGCTGTCGCCGGAGGTGGCGATGCCGTCCCAGGCGTCGCGCGGCACGCCGAAGCGGTCGAGCTGCGCCTCCACGCCCAGCCGGGGCTTGGGCGAGTTGGTCACCAGCACGACGACGCCGCCCGCGGCGCGGTAGCGGCGAAGCGCCTCCACCGCCTCGGGCAGGGCGCGCACCCCGTCATGCACGCAGCCCCAGAGATCGACGAAGGCGGCGCGGTAGCGCCCGGAGACCTCGTCGAGCGATTCGATGATCCGTGTCATGGTCTCCGCCCTTGCGCTCCCGCGGAACCGGGCGCCGCGCGGCGCCCCGCTCGCGGCGCTTCCGCCGCGCCGCCTCAGACGGCGAGGTTCGGGATGATCTGCTTCTTCCGGCTCATGACGCCGGGCAGCACCACCGTGTCGCCCGCGACCGTCGCGCCGAAGCTCTTCTCGGCCACGCGCTTCACCAGCTCGTTCGGCACCAATAGCGTGGCTTCCTCTTCCAGGATGTCCACGATGAAGAGAAGCACCTGGTCCACGCCGTCCTCTTCGGCGACCTTCGGCATCTCCGCCATGAGCGCGTCCTTGCGGTCGAGCACCGCGGCGGGGCTCGTCGTCTCGAGCACGCTCACGCGGAACTTCGTGCCGCCCACCTCGTAGGATTTCGAATCCATGCGCAGAAGCTCCGCCTCGGAGAAGGCGGAGACGTCGGACTTCGCCGCGAACATCTCGGCGGCATAGTCCGGGATGGAGATCCCGAGATCGGCGGCGAGCTTCTCGGCGAGCGCCTTGTCGTGGTCGGTGGTCGTGGGGCTGCGGAACTCGAGCGTGTCGGAGAGGATGCAGGAGAGCATGGCGCCCTTCACCCCCTCCGGCATCTTCTCCGCCTCCGCGCCCATCAGGTCGTGCAGCAGCGTCGCGGTGCAGGCAAGCGGCCTCACGGTGATCTCGATCGGCGATTTCGTCTCGATCCCGCCGGTGAGCTTGTGGTGGTCGATGATCGCCTTGATGTCGAGCGCGTTCACGTTCTCGGGCAGCTCCGCGGGGTTGTTGGTGTCGAGGATCACCACCGGCGCGCCGTCCTCGATTTGCTCGACGATGCGCGGCTTGGGCAGGTTCCAGCGCTCCAGCATGAAGGCGGCCTCGGTGTTGGGCTCGCCGAGCAGCACCGCCTCGGCGTCCGCGCCCCTCACCTCGTTGAGATACCAGGCCCAGATGATGGGCGAGCCGGTGGAGTCCGTGTCGGGGGCCTTGTGGCCGAAAACCTGAAGCGTCATGGAATGCGGTCCCGTCTCTGCTCGGAGAATGTCGGGCGCCTTATAGGGGGCCGCCCCGGGCTTGTCACGGGGCCTTGCCGCATCGCGGCGGAGGGTCTCGGCCGCGCCGTCCGGGCGGCGCGCAAGGCGCTTGCAAGCGCCTTGCAACGCGCTTGCAAGCGCGTTGCCCGCGTCCCGGCGGGCGGTCAGATCGTCTGGTCGTAGGCGCCCACCGCGGGCTCGGTCCGGATCACCGCGTCGATGTCGCGGAAGATCGCGCGCATCTCCTCCTCGCTTTCGGGGCTTTCGCAGACCACCACGAGGTTCGGGGTGTTGGAACTCGCCCGCACGAGACCCCAGGCGCCGTTGTCCAGGATCACCCGGGCGCCGTTCACCGTCACGATGCGCTCGACGGCGCGGCCGGCGATCCGCTCTCTGGCAGCGGCGCGCGCCTCGAGCTTCTCCACGATCCGCGCGAGCACGTCGTATTTCTCGCCGTCGGGACACTGCGGCGACATGGTGGGCGTGGACCAGGTGCGGGGCAGGGCCCGCCGGAGATCGGACATCGCGCTCTCCGGGTTGCGGTCGAGGATCCTGCAGATCTCGACGGCCACGCGCATCCCGTCGTCGTAGCCCCGCCCCACGGGTTCGGCGAGGAAGTAGTGGCCGGACTTCTCGAATCCCGCCAGCGCGCCGATCTCCTTCACGCGCCGCTTCATGTGGCTGTGCCCGGTCTTCCAGTAATCGGCCTTCACGCCGAGCGCCCGGAGCTCGGGATCCGACGCGAAGAGGCCGGTGGACTTCACGTCGGCCACGAATGTCGCGCCCGGGTAAAGCTTGCCGAGGTCGCGGGCCATGATCACCCCCACCTTGTCGGCGAAGATCTCCTCGCCCTCGTCGTCCACCACCCCGCAGCGGTCTCCGTCGCCGTCGAATCCGAGCGCGAGGTCCGCGCCCGTCTCGCGCACGACGCGGGCCATGTCGTGCAGCATCTCCATGGCCTCGGGGTTCGGGTTGTAGTTCGGGAAGGCGTAGTCGAGCTCGGTGTGAAGCGGGATCACCTCCGCGCCGATCCGCTCGAGCAGCGCGGGCGCGAAGGCGCCGGCCGTGCCGTTCCCGGTGGCGCAGACCACGCGCAGCTTGCGCGACATGCGGAAATCGCCGGCGAGGTCGTCCAGGTAGGCCTCGCGCACCCCGTCCACAGCCCGCCAGCCGCCGCCGGCCCGGGGCTCTCCGGCGCCCTCCATGACGATGCTCTTCAGCTCCGCCATCTCCTCGGGGCCATGGGTGAGCGGCCTCTCGAAGCCCATCTTCACGCCCGTCCATCCGTTCGGGTTGTGGCTCGCCGTGACCATGGCCACCGCCGGCACGTCGAGGTGGAACTGCGCAAAATAGGCCATGGGCGAGAGCGCCGTGCCGATGTCGTGCACCTCCACGCCGGCCTGCACCAGCCCGAGGATGAGCGCCTGCTTGATGGCGAGGGAGTAGTCCCGGTAATCGTTGCCGACCGCGATCGCCGGGGCGATCCCGCGGCGGCGCATCTGCGTGCCGAGGCCGAGGCCGAGCGCCGTCATCCCGGGCAGGTTGATCTCTTCCGGGTAGCGCCAGCGCGCGTCGTATTCTCGGAAGCCCGTGGGCGCGATCATCGGCTCGCGCAGGAACTCCCAGGTGTTCGGGCGACTCTCGGGCGAGGGAGGGGTCATGGTCGGTCTCCGGGCTCGGGGAGGGCGCGGGCCGCGGCGGCGGCCGCGCCTCCGGCGTCGCGGCGCTGGGTCTGTCTCAGGACGAGACCTGCTCGCGCAGGATCGAGGCGGTCAGCGAGATCATCAGGTAGATGCCCGAAAAGATGAGGAAGGCCAAGACCGTGTTCTCGAAGGCGCGGGGATAGCTCGGATCCTGCGGCGCCACCGGCATCACCGAGGTGGTGAGATAGCGCACCTGCGCGTTGGCGTCGCGCCGGCTCTGCTCGAGCTGTTCGAGCGCGGATTGCAGCATCAGGTCGCGGGTCGCCACGTCGGCCTGGGCGAGCTGGATGCGCGCGGCGAGCGCGGCGAGGGAGTCCTGCCCCTGGCTCGCCTCGGTCATCTGCGCGTTGACCTGCGCGAGAAGCCCCTCCAGTCGCCGTATGTCGCCGCGCGCGCCTTCGACCTTCGCGGCGTTCGGCCGCGCGTTGTCGAGAAGCGCGGCGAGTTCCAGCTGCTTTTCCTGGATCTGCATCTCGATGTTGTTGATCTGGCCGCGGAGCGCGGCGATCCGGCCCTCCGGGTCGAGGATCGCCCCTTCCTGCTGAAGCTCCACGAGCCGCTCCTGTGCCGCGCGCCGCGCGGCCTCTGCCTCTTCGAGGGCGCGCTGGGCGTCAGAAACCTGGTTTTCGCGCTTGCGCCGCGACAGGCTGTCCACCCGCTCTTCCGCGTAGCCGATCAGCGCCTCGGAGAAGCGCGCGGAGACCTCCGGATCGGCGGCGGAGACCTCCATCCGGATGATGCCCTCTGTCGGGTCGAAGCCGATCTCCACGTTGCGCTTGTAGACGCTGTAGGCCTCCTCGTTCGAAGCGTCCGCCGGCATCCGCTGTATCGGGTCGATCCAGGGCTGGGAGAAATGCGCCTTGAATCCCTCGTCCGCGTCGAGGCGCAGCATGGCGTCCTTGGATTGCAGGAAGGACTGGACGGCGATCGCGTCCTGGTTCGTGGCGAACTGCGTGCCGGAGAGCAGCCCGCCCATCCCGGCCTCGGACCCGGCATCGGCCTTGAGGATGAGGAACTCCGATTTCGTCGCGTACATCGGCGTGGCGATGACGTAGAAATACCACCCGGCGAGCAGCGTGGGCAGGAAGACGAAGAAGGCGAGCCGGGTCAGCAGCAGCAGCGCCTTCCGGCGGCGGCGCCGCGCGATGTCGCGCTGCACGCGCATGATCTCCTGCGCGCGCAGGTCGGCGGGGTTGAGCTCGGTCGAGGGGAGCCCCGGCTGTCCGCGCCCCGTCGTCGTCTGGGGAAGCTGGATGCGCGGTTCGCCCCGCTCCTCGGGGGCGGCGTCCCGGGCCGCGCCTTCCTGGCCGGGCACGACGAGTTCGAGCATGTTTGCGCGCTGGAACGGGTCGATGCCGCGGGCGCGGAGCTGGCGCACCGCGTCGAAATCCGAGGTGACGGCGAGCCCGTGCTTCTGCGCGACGCGCCGCGCCATGCGAAGCTGCCGCCCGGTGAGGCCCTCGCGGCGGATCGCGTCGATCTCGGCGGCCGGGCCGCGATCGGCGCCCGCGCCGTCCTCCGCGATTTCGCCCGAAAGCGGCTCCGCGGCGGCGCTCGGCGCACCGCCCGCCGCCGGCGGCGGGCCCGCGCGATGCGCCGGGGCGCCCTGGGGCGCCCGACGGATGCGGAATTTCCTAGCCTTCGGCTTCGTAGTCATAGAGCTGCTTCGCTTCTTCGAGTGTGTCGAACATGTAGAGCTGGCCGTTCCTCAGCACCGCGGCGGAGGCCGCGAAGCGCTCCAGGATGTCCGGTTGATGCGAGACGATGACGAGCGTCGTCGTGCGCAGGCGTTCGCGCAGGATTTCCCCCGCCTTCCGGTTGAACTCCACGTCGGTGGAGGAGGGCATGCCCTCGTCGATGAGGTAGATGTCGAAATCGAGCGCCAGCATGAGCGAGAACGAAAACCGCGCGCGCATGCCGGACGAGTAGGTGCCGACGGGCTGGTCGAAATACTCCTCCAGCCCGCAGAGCCAGCGGCAGAAAGCCTCCACGTAGTCCGGATCGAGGCCGTAGAGCTGGGCGATGTAGCGCGCGTTCTCCCGCGCCGAGTGGCGCGAGACGATGCCGCCCATGAAGCCGAGCGGGAAGGAGACCGCGGCGGTTCGCCGGATCTCGCCCTCGTCGGGCTTCTCGAGCCCCGCCATCATGTTGACGAGCGTCGTCTTGCCCGTGCCGTTGGGCGCCAGGATGCCGAGCGAGCGGCCGATTTCCACCCGGAAGGACACGCGGTCAAGGATCACCTTGCGCTGCGTGCCCGTCCAGAAGGACTTGCTCACGGTGTCGAACTCGATCATGGCATCCCTCGGCGTGGTGCCGCTCGTTCTCTATCAGCAGATCTGCTTCCAGGGAATTAACCGTCGATGTTGGCTCCAGTATGTCCGGTGCGGGGCGTTCGCCGCAAGCTGCACGCACATTCCTGCCGCATCGAGGGCCCGGTCCCGCCCGGACGCTTTGCGCTCGCCCCGCCGTGGGCCTATGTCGGGCGGCATGGAC
>CAZPCU010000117.1:0-6474 GCA_964585075.1 uncultured Rhodobacterales bacterium | reverse complement strand
GGCGAGGGTCAGCTGGAGCGGCTTCGACGCGGATCTCGGGCAGACCGAGCACGATCCCCATTTCGACCGCGGCCGCTTCCTCGACCTTCTGGGGCGCTACTTCGCGGCGCAGAACCTCTCCACCGACTGGGACTCGCTCAAGGAAGCCGAGGACGAGCTTCTCGTGAACTCGCTCTCGATGCTTCTGGACTTCGCGCCGGAGGACAAGCAGGCGCTTCTCGAGGCGCCGAGCCTCAGCACGCGCCGCGAAACGCTGGTGACGCTGATCGAGTACACGCTCCTCGGCGGCGAGGGCGGCGGGGAGATGATGCAGTGACCGAGCCCAATGTCACCGAAGAGAGCCACGGCTTCGACCGGCGCATGCTGGAGGCGCTGGTCTGCCCGGTCACGCAGGGGAGGCTCACCTACGACTCCGCGCGCCAGGAGCTGATCTCGGAAGCGGCGAACCTGGCCTTCCCGATCCGCGACGGCATCCCCGTCATGCTGGTGGACGAGGCGCGGAAGCTGGACTGAGCGCCGGCCGCGCGGGGCCTTTCCTTCCTATCGCATGAGGTCGGGCAAGTCGCCCGTCAGCCCCGCCGCCTCGCGGATGAAGGCGCGCCGCAGCCCCGGCAGCGCGTTCACCGCGCCGAGCCCGAGGTCGCGGCCGAGCCGCAGGATCGGGTTGTCGTTCGAGAAGAGGCGGTTGAACCCGTCCGTCGCGAGGGCGAGCGTCGCGGTGTCCCAGCGCCGCCAGCGCTGGTAGCGTTCGAGCACCGGCGCGCCGCCGATGTCCTCGCCGCGCCGCCGGGCCTCCGCCAGCACATGGGCGAGCGCGCCCACGTCCCGCAGCCCGGCGTTGAGCCCCTGACCGGCGATGGGGTGCACCCGGTGCGCGGCGTCCCCGGCGAGCGCCACGCGCTCGGCCACGAAGCTCTGGGCGAGGCTCAGCGAAAGCGGATAGGTGTAGCGATCGCCCGCCAGCGAGATCTCGCCGAGGAAATCGCCGAAGCGCGGGCGCAGCACCGAGAGATATCCCGCCTCGTCCATCGCCTGGATCTCGCGCGCCGCATCGTCCTCCTCCGTCCAGACGATGGAGGAACGCCGGCCCTTGAGCGGCAGGATGGCCAGCGGCCCCGGCGGCATGAAGAACTGGTGCGCGCACCCCTCGTGGTCGCGCTCGTGCGCGATGGCGCAGACGAGCGCCGTCTGCCCGTAGCGCCAGCCGGTGCGCCGGATGCCGGCGCGCGCCGCCGTTTCGCTTTCGGTTCCGTCGCAGCCGACGAGAAGCGTGCCGGAAAGCGTCTTGCCCGAGGCCAGCGTGACGGTCACGCCGGCGGGTCCGGGCGCCTGCGCAACCACGCGCTCGCGCTCGAGATGGGCGATGCGCGGCTCGGCGGCCACGGCGGCGAGGAGCGCGGGCCTGAGGTGGCGGTCCTCCACCATGTGGCCCATCGGGCCCTCCTCGATCTCGGCGTGATCGAAGACGAGGTGCAGCGGCGAGGCGCCTTCGCCCGCGCGCCCGTCGCTCACCGCGATGCGGAGGATCGGCTGCGCCATGTCCTCGACTGCCTCCCAGACGCCGATCGCGCCGAGAAGCCGCCGGGAGGCCAGCGCGAGAGCGTAGGCGCGCCCGTCGAAGCCCGGCGCCGCGCGGGTCTCCGCCGCGGCGCGGTCGATCAGCGCGACGCTGTGGCCGGCCCGGGCGAGCGCAAGGGCCAGCGACGTGCCCGCAAGGCCCCCGCCGGCGATGAGGATGTCCGCGTCATGGGTCATGGGGCGCAATATGACCGGGCGCGCGGGATTGTCCATGCGCCGCCGCGCCGCTAGCCTCGCGCCGCACCGGAGGGAGGGACGCAGATGGACGAGTGGCGAAGCATGGGCGCCGCGGCGCTGGGGCGCGGCATCGATGCGGGCGAGATCGACCCCGTCGCGCTGACCGAGGTCTTTCTCGACGCGATCGAGGCGCACCCCGACAGCGGGCGAATCTACGCCCGCCTGACACCCGCCCGCGCCCGCGCCGAGGCGCGGGCGGCATCGGAACGCGCCGCTTCGGGGCTGCGCCGGTCGCCGCTCGACGGCGTGCCGGTGAGCTGGAAGGATCTCTTCGACACCGCCGGAACCGCCACCGAGGCGGGCAGCGCGCTTCTCGCGGGCCGCGTGCCCGACCGCGACGCCGAGGTCCTCGAGACGGCCACGGCGCTCGGCCTCGTCTGCCTGGGCAAGACCCACATGTCCGAACTCGCCTTCTCGGGGCTCGGCTACAACCCCGTGACCGCGACACCGCCCTGCGTGAACGATTCCGACGCCGCGCCGGGCGGCTCCTCTTCCGGTGCGGCGGCTTCCGTCGCCTTCGGCCTCGCGACCGCCGCGGTGGGGTCGGACACCGGCGGCTCGGTGCGCGTGCCCGCCGCGTGGAACGATCTCGTGGGTCTCAAGACGACCTCGGGGCGGCTGTCGCTCGCGGGGGTCGTGCCGCTCGCCCCGCGCTTCGACACGGTGGGCCCGCTCACGCGCACGGTTGAGGACGCCGCTCTCCTGCTCGCCGCGCTCGAGGGCGGCCCGGCCCCGGATCTCGCCGGCGCGGACCTCTCGGGCTGCCGTCTGGCCACGCTCGCCACCGTGGCGATGGAGGATATACGCGACGCGCCCGCCGCCGCGCATGCCTCTGCCCTCGCCCGGCTGGAGGCCGCGGGCGCCGAGATCGTGGAACTCGCCCTGCCCGAGCTCGAGGAGGCGCTGGCGCTCTCCGGCATCCTCTACACCTCCGAGGCCTACGGCGTCTGGCGCGAGACGATCGAGGCGAACCCGGGCGCGATGTTCCCCGAGATCCTCGCGCGCTTCCGCGCGGGCGCGGAGCAACGCGCCGCCGACTACGTCGCGGCCTGGCGGACGCTCGACCGCCTGCGCGCGGTCTGGGCGCAGGCGACGGCGGGCTTCGACGCGGTGCTCACGCCCACCGTCCCGATCATGCCGCCGGACGTCGCGCGGCTCGCGGCCGATGACGACTACTACCGGACCGAGAACCTGATGACGCTCCGCAACACGCGGATCGGCAACCTGATGGGGCTGGCGGCGCTTACGCTGCCCACGGGGCACCCCTCCTGCGGGCTGCAGCTCCTCGCGCCTCCCATGGCCGAGCGCGGGCTGCTTCGGCTCGGGCGCGCGGCGGAAGCCGTTCTCGCCGCCTGACCCGGCGCCGCATGGCCGGAACCGCGCGGCTATGGCCGAGAGGCCACAAGCCCCGCGCGTGCAGGGCTTTATCTGGACGGGGCAGGGGGGATTTCGTATCGTGGCGCGCAAACGGGGCGTGAACGATCCCGTGTCCTGAGGCAGTGCGAGCAATGTTTTCCGAGAGGTTCTCGACCCTCCCTCCTTACGCGTTCCCGCGTCTGCGGGCGCTTCTGGACGGCCATGCGCCGGGGGGCGAGGTCGTGAACATGACGATCGGGGAGCCGCAGCATCCCTTTCCGCCCTTCGTGACCGAGATCGTGACGCGGGAGGCCGCGGGCTTCGGGCGCTATCCCCCGAACGACGGAACGCCCGAGCTGCGCGCGGCCTACGCCGAGTGGCTTTCGCGCCGCTACGGGGTGCGCCTCGATCCAGAGACGCAGGTGATGCCGCTCAACGGCACGCGGGAGGGGCTCTTCGACGCGGCGCTCGCCCTCGTGCCGGGGACAAAGGCGGGCGGGCGCGCGGCGGTGCTGATCCCGAACCCGTTCTACCAGGTCTATCTCGCGGCGGCCCACGCGGCGGGCGCGGAGCCGGTGCTCGTTCCCGCCACGCGCGAGACGGGCCATCTGCCCGACATCGCGTCGCTGCCGGCCGGGATGCTCGACCGCGCCGCGGCGGTCTATCTCTGCTCGCCCGCGAACCCCCAGGGCGCGGTGGCGGGGCGGGATTACTGGCGCGCGCTGCTGGCCCTCGCCGAGCGGCACGACTTCGTCGTCTTCTCCGACGAGTGCTATTCCGAGATCTACCGCGACACCCCGCCGCCGGGCGGGCTGGAGATGGCGGCCGAGACGGGCGCGGATCCCGAGCGGGTGATCGCCTTCCACTCGCTCTCCAAGCGGTCGAACCTGCCGGGCCTGCGCTCGGGCATGCTGGCGGGCGGCCCGGGGGCCGTGGCGCGCATGAAGCAGCTGCGCGCCTATGGCGGCGCGCCGCTGCCGCTGCCCTTGCAGCGCGCGGCAGAAGCCGTCTGGGCGGACGAGGCCCATGTCGAGGAGAACCGCGCCCGCTACCGCGCGAAATACGCCGTGGCGGACGAGGTGCTGGGCGATCTGCCCGGCTACGAGAGCCCCGCCGCCGGCTTCTTCCTCTGGCTTCCCGTGGAGGATGGCGAGGCGGCGGCGCTGAAACTCTGGCGCGAGGCGGGGCTGCGTGTCCTGCCGGGCGCCTATCTCGCCCGCGACACCGGCGCGGGCAATCCGGGGGCAGGCTTCATCCGGGTGGCGATGGTCGCCCCCGAAAACGAATTGCGGCAGGGTCTCGTGACCCTGCGCCGCGTTCTGTGGACGTGAGGACGAGGGGTAGGATGGCGTATCAGGCACGCGGGCGCGACCCGTTCTTCGACAGCGACACGGCGATGGCGATCGAGCGCCGGGGCAAGGAACTTCTCGGCCTCGTGCTTCTGGCGCTGGGCGCGGCGGCGGCGGGCATGATCCTGTCCTACACGCCCGACGACCCGAGCTGGATGAGCGCCACCGACGAGCCGGTGCGGAACTGGATGGGCCGCATCGGCGCCACGATCGCGGCGCCGCTCTTCATGATCGTGGGCTGGGGCAGCCTCGGCATCGGGATCGTGCTCGGCGCCTGGGGGCTGCGCTTCGCGCTCCATCGCGGAGAGGAGCGCGCGCTCGGCCGGCTCGTCTTCGCGCCGATCTGGATCGCCTTCGCCGCGGTCTACGCCTCGACGCTCGTGCCCGGCGAGGGCTGGGCGCACCCGTTCGGGCTCGGCGGGCTCTTCGGGGACACCGTCCTCGCGGCGCTTCTCACCGTGGCGCCCCTCGGCGCGGGGGCGGGGCTGAAGCTCGCCTCGGCCGCGATGGCGCTTCTCCTTCTGGCCATGGGCGCCTTCGTCCTCGGCTTCACGCGCGCCGAGGTCCGCGCGGGCCTGCGCTTCCTGCTCCTCGGCCTCGTCATGAGCTACGCGGCGGTCGTCGCGTTGATCGCGCGCAGCGCGAAGGGCGCGGCCTCCGCCGGCCAGAAGCTCCGCGACGGCCACGAGACCTGGCGCGCGCGGCGGGCCGAGGCCGCGGCGACCCGGGCGCCCGAAGACGCGATCGTTCATGCAGACACGGAGGGCGTGGACGCGGTCGAGGCCCCGCGCGCGTCGGCGGGCGGGCTGCTGTCGAGGATGCCGGCCCTCGTGCGCCGGCCCGAGCCGCTGCCCGAGCCCGAACTCGTGGCGACGGCGCTGCCGGGCGAGGAGGACGAGGTTGCCATGCCGGGCGATGACCGGATTCGCGCGCGCATCGCGGACGCCATCCGCGCGCGCACCCGCAAGCCCGTCCTGATCGAGACGGAGGCGCCGCTTACCCGCGGGCGGGGGCGCGGCCCGGACCCGCTGGTGCTGGACACGACACGCCCGCGCACGCCGCGCGCCGAGCCGCCGCTCACCGCCGGCGCGCCGACGCCGCCCGCGGAGCCGCCCCTGACCGCGCCCGCGGAGCCGCCGGAGCAGAGCCGCGATGGGCCGGCGACCGAGGTTCCGGACCAGCCGCAGGAAACGGCGACGGCCCGCGGCGAAGCCATGCAGATACCTGCCGCGCAACCGCCGAAACCGAAGGTGGAGCAGCCGGCGCGCCGCGCGCCCGCCCCGTCGCGCCGGGCCAGGGAAGAGGCGCAGCCCTCGCTCCAGTTCGAGGAGACGTCCGGCCCCGCCTACGAGTTGCCGCCGCTCGGCCTGCTGGCGAATCCGGCCGCGATCGAGCGGCACCACCTCTCCGACGATGCGCTCGAGCAGAACGCGCGGATGCTTGAAAGCGTGCTCGACGACTATGGCGTGAAGGGCGAGATCGTGAGCGTGCGCCCTGGCCCCGTCGTCACCATGTACGAGCTGGAGCCCGCGCCGGGCCTCAAGGCGAGCCGGGTGATCAACCTCGCCGACGACATCGCGCGCTCGATGTCCGCGCTTTCGGCGCGCGTCTCCACCGTGCCGGGCCGCTCGGTGATCGGCATCGAGTTGCCCAACGAGAAGCGCGAGATGGTGCTCCTGCGCGAGATCCTCGCCTCCCGCGAGTTCGGGGACGGCACGCATAAGCTGCCGCTCGCGCTCGGCAAGGACATCGGCGGCGCGCCGATGGTGGCGAATCTCTCCAAGATGCCGCACCTGCTGATCGCGGGCACCACGGGCTCGGGCAAGTCGGTGGCGATCAACACCATGATCCTGAGCCTTCTCTACAAGCTCTCGCCCGAGGAATGCCGGCTGATCATGATCGACCCGAAAATGCTGGAACTCAGCGTCTATGACGGCATTCCGCATCTGCTGTC
>CAZPCU010000116.1:0-6501 GCA_964585075.1 uncultured Rhodobacterales bacterium | reverse complement strand
ATCGATTTCTACCCGGCCGAGGAGGACGCGGCCTACGCGCAGTATCTCCTCGCGCTCAGCTACTACGACCAGGTGGAGGATGTCGGCCGCGACCAGGGCGTGACCTTCCAGGCGCTCCAGTCGCTCCGCGAGGTGATCGAGCGCTACCCCGACAGCGAATACGCGCGCTCGGCGATCCTGAAATTCGACCTCGCCTTCGACCATCTCGCCGGCAAGGAGATGGAGGTCGGCCGCTACTACCTGAAGCGCGGCCATTACGCCGCGGCGATCAACCGCTTCCGCGTCGTGGTCGAGGACTTCCAGACCACCACCCACACGCCCGAGGCGCTGCATCGCCTGGTCGAGGCCTATCTCTCGCTCGGCCTGACCGACGAGGCGCAGTCGGCCGGGGCGATCCTCGGCTACAACTACCGGGGCACGGAGTGGTATCTGGACAGCTACGCGCTGCTCACCGGCCGCGGCCTCGAGGCGCGCGCGCAGGGCGACAACTGGCTCGCGGCCATCTACCGCCAGGTGGTGCGCGGCGAATGGCTCTGAGCGAGATCCCGGGCGGCTGACGGCCGCCCGCGCGCCCCGATCCATGCTCCGAACCCTCGACATCCGCGACATGCTCATCATCGACCGGCTGGAGCTTGCCTTCGAGCCGGGGCTCAACGTGCTGACGGGCGAGACCGGGGCGGGCAAGTCCATCCTGCTCGATTGCCTCGGATTCGTCCTCGGATGGCGGGGCCGCGCCGAGCTCGTGCGCGAGGGCGCGTCGGAAGGGGAGGTCACCGCGGTCTTCGCGCTGCCCGCCGGCCACGCGGCGCGCGCCGTGCTGGAGGAGGCGGGGCTCGAGGCGGGCGAGGAGCTGATCCTCAGGCGGATGAACCGCGCGGGTGGGCAGAAGACCGCCTGGGTCAACGACCGCAGGGTTTCGGGCGAGGTGCTGCGCAGGCTCTCGGAGACGCTGGTGGAGCTGCATGGCCAGCAGGACGACCGGGGCCTTCTCGACCCGCGGGGGCACCGTGCCATGCTCGACGCGTTCGGCGGGCTCGGCCCGCGCGTCGCCGAGACCCGCGCGGCCTGGACGGCTCGGCGCCGCGCCGCGGCGGCCCTCGCCGAGGCCGAGGAGGCGCTCGCCACGGCCCGGGCGGAAGAGGATTTCCTGCGCCACGCGGTGGCCGAGCTCGAGGACCTCGCGCCCGAGCCCGGCGAGGAAGAGGCGCTCGACGCGCGCCGCCGGCTCATGCAGGGGGCGGAGCGCACGCGCGAGGACGTGGCCCGCGCCCTCGCCGCGCTCGGCAGCGAGGGGGCGGAGGGCGCCATGGGCGACGCGCTGCGCTGGCTCGAGGGCGTGGCCGACCGCGCCGAGGGTCGGCTGGAGGCGCCGCTCGCGGCGCTCTCGCGTGCGATGGTGGAGCTCGGCGAGGCGGTCTCGGGGGTGGAGGACTGCCTCGAGGCGCTCTCCTTCGATCCGCTCGAACTGGAACGCGTCGAGGAACGGCTCTTCGCCATCCGCGGGCTTGCGCGCAAGCACCAGGTCATGCCGGACGAGCTGCCGGAGCTCGCGGACACGCTTCGCGGCCGGCTCGAGGCGCTCGACGCCGGCAGCGCCGATCTGGCGCGCCTGCGCGCGGCGCGGGACGAGGCGGAGGCGGCCTATGACCGGGCGGCCGAGGCGCTCGGCGCGGCGCGGCGGGAGGCGGCGGCGCGGCTCGACCAGGCCGTCGAGGCCGAGCTCGCGCCCCTGCGCATGGAGCGCGCGGCCTTCCGCACCGAGATCGGCGAGGCGCCGCCCGGGCCAGAGGGGCGCGACGCGGTGCAGTTCGCCGTGGCGACGAATCCCGGCGCGCCGGCCGGGCCGCTCAACCGGATCGCCTCGGGGGGCGAGCTCAGCCGCTTTCTGCTTGCGCTGAAGGTCTCGCTCGCTGCGCCGGAGGGCGGCGTCACGATGATCTTCGACGAGATCGACCGCGGCGTGGGCGGGGCCACGGCGGATGCGGTGGGCCGGCGGCTCAAGGCGCTCGCCGCGGACGGGCAGGTTCTCGTGGTGACGCACTCGCCCCAGGTGGCCGCGCTTGGCGGGCATCACATGCGGGTCGAGAAGCGGGTGGAGAAGGAACGGACCCGCTCCACCGTCCATCCGCTCGCCGACGATGCGCGGGTGGACGAGCTGGCGCGGATGCTCTCGGGCGACCGGGTGACCGAGGAGGCGCGGGCGGCGGCGCGCGCGCTGCTCTCCGGCTGAAGGCGCGGTGGGGCCGGGCGGCGGCCCGCGTCCTTCAGCCGTCCGGAACCAGCTTGCCGGGGTTCAGGATGTTTTGCGGGTCGAGCGCGCGCTTGATCGTGCCCATCACCTGCCAGCCCTCGCCGTGCTCGGCGGCCATGTAGGAGGTCTTGCCCATGCCGATCCCGTGCTCGCCCGTCGCCGTGCCGCCGAGCGCCAGGGCGCGCTCCACCATGCGGTGCTGAAGCCCCTTGGCCGCCTCGAGCTCCTCCGGGCGCGCCGGGTCCACGAGAAGAACCGCGTGAAAGTTGCCGTCGCCCACATGACCGAGGATCGGCCCCGGGACCGGGCCGGCGGCTATGTCGGCGCGGGTGGCCTCCACCGCCTCGGCGAGCCGCGAGAGGGGCACGCAGATGTCCGTGACGAGCGCCCGCGCGCCGGGGCGCAGCGCGAGGATCGCGTAATAGGCATTGTGGCGGAGCGCCCAGAGCGCCGTGCGGTCCTCTGGTTTCCGCGACCAGCGGAAGGCCGCGCCGCCATGTTCGGCCACCAGCGCGCCGAAGCTTTCGGCGTCGGCCTCCACCGCCGCCGGTGCGCCGTGAAGCTCCACCAGGAGATGCGGTTTCTCCGGAAGATCGACTCCGGCATAGGCGTTGAAGGCCGCCGCGGTGGCCGCGTCCACGAACTCGATCCGCGCCATCGGCAGCCCGCACTGGATCGTCTCGGTCACGCAGGCGACCGCGTCCTCCATCCGGTCGAAGGCGCAGATCCCGGCGGCCACCGCCTCGGGCTGGCCGTGAAGGCGCAGCGTGAGCGCGGTGATGAGCCCGAGCGTGCCTTCGGAGCCCAGCATCAGCGCCGTGAGGTCGTAGCCCGAGGCGGATTTCCGGGCCCGCGAGCCGGTGCGGACGACCCGCCCGTCGGCGAGCACCACCTCGAGGCCCAGCACGTTGTCGCGCATCGAGCCGTAGCGGACGGTCGTCGTGCCCGAGGCGCGCGTGGCCGCCATGCCGCCGAGCGAGGCGTTCGCGCCGGGATCGACCGGGAAGAAGAGGCCCGTCGCGCGCAGTTCGCGGTTGAGCGCCTCGCGGGTGAGGCCCGGCTGCACGGTGCAGTCCATGTCCTCGGCGCGGACCTCCAGAAGCCTGTCCATGCGGGTGAAATCCACCACGAGCCCGCCCCGCGCGGCGAGCGCGTGACCCTCGAGGGACGTGCCGGCGCCCCAGCCCGTCACCGGGCAGCCCTGGGCATTGCAGATGCGCAGGATCTCGGAGACTTCCGCGGTGGTCTCGGGCCAGGCCACCGCGTCGGGGGGCGTCAGGGGAAAATGGCTCTCCGAGCGCCCATGCGCCTCCAGATCGGGCTTGGAGTGGCTCAGTCGTTCGCCTAGTAAGGACGAGAGGGCTTCGAGCGCGTCAGGGATCGGCATGTCAGGGCTCCGGCAATCGCGGGAAATCCTAGGGCGTCGGCCCGGGCGGGGGAAGGCACGTTCGCCATGCCTCGCCCCGCGGGCGTGAGCCCGGGCATGGAGGACGACCCCAGACGCTCGGTCCTGCGCGAGATCGCGGAGATGCGCAGCTCCTTCCGGCGGGGCTGGCAGTTGCTGCGGCACCGCGGCCCGAGCCAGATCCAGTTCTGGTTCATCGCGCTCGTCGTCGGCTCGGCGGCGGGGGGCGCGGCGGTCCTCTTCCGCCACGGGATCACGGTGCTGCAAAGCTTCGCCTACGGCACCGAGGACATCTACCACCTGCACAGCTTCGCCGAGACGCTCGACTGGTGGTGGGTGCTGACAGTGCCCGTGCTGGGCGGGCTGGCCGTGGGCGTGCTGCTGCATCTCTTCACGCCGGACGGGCGCGTGCGCTCGGTGGCCGACGTGATCGAGGGGGCGGCGCTCAACGACGGGCGGGTGGAGCGGCGCGCGGGGCGCACCTCGGCGCTCTGCTCGCTCATCACGCTCTCCACCGGGGGGTCCACCGGGCGGGAGGGGCCGGTCGTCCATATCGCCGCGCTCATCTCCACGGCCGTGTCCAACGCGATCCGGGCCGACGGCATCACCGGGCGCGACCTTCTCGGCTGCGCGGTGGCGGCGGCGGTCTCGGCCTCCTTCAACGCGCCGATCGCCGGGGCCCTCTTCGCCATGGAGGTGATCCTGCGCCACTTCGCGCTGCACGCCTTCGCGCCGATCGTGATCGCCAGCGCCGCCGGCACGGTGATCGGGCGGCTCGCCTTCGGCGACGTCACGAATTTCGTCCTGCCCGGCGGCTCGGCGCTCGAGTTCTACATCGAGATGCCGGCCTTCCTGCTGCTCGGGCTCGTCTGCGGCTTCGTCGGCGTGGCGACGATGCGGGCGATCTTCCTCGCCGAGGACGTGGGCAACATCCTGCAGCGCCGGACGGGGATGCCGGTCTGGCTGCGCCCGGCCTGCGCGGGCCTTCTGCTCGGCGCCATCGCGATCTTCTTCCCGCACATCATCGGGGTGGGCTACGAGACCACGACGGCGGCGCTCACCGGCCAGCTTCTTTTCCACGAGGCCATCGCCTTCACAATCGTGAAGGTGATCGCCGTGGCGATCACCATGGGCGGGCGCATGGGCGGCGGCGTCTTCTCGCCCTCGCTGATGCTCGGAGCGCTCACCGGCCTCGCCTTCGGCATCGTCGCCACCGGCATCTTTCCCGACGTGTCGGGAAGCGCGACGCTCTACGCGCTCGCCGGCATGGGCGCGGTGGCCGCCGCGGTGCTGGGCGCGCCGATCTCGACCACGCTCATCGTCTTCGAGCTCACGGGCGACTGGCAGACCGGCCTGGCGGTGATGGTTGCGGTCTCGATGTCCACGGCGCTCGCCTCACGGCTGGTGGACCGCTCCTTCTTCCTCACCCAGCTCGAGCGGCGGGGCGTGCATCTCGCCGCCGGTCCGCAGGAGTATCTCCTGCAGATGTTCCGCGTGGCCGGCGTCATGCGCGGGCCGCTCCACGACCAGCCGGCCGACCCGGACCGATGCTGGGAACTCGTGCGCAACGGCGTCTACGTGGACGCAAACGCCACGCTGGAGGCGGCGATGCCGATCTTCGAGAAATCGGGGCTGCCCTTCATTCCCGTGGTCACGCTTTCGGGAGAGGGCAAGGCGCCCGAACTCCAGGGCGCCCTTTTCCACGTCGATGCCCTGAAAGCCTACAACCGGGCGCTCGCGGCCACCGCGGAGGAAGAGCACTCCTGACCGGCTGCCCGGGGGATGCCCCGGATCGGCGAGGCTCGGGCGGGCGCGACGCGCCGCCCGCCGTCGAACAGCATCCCGCGGGTCGGTGCGCCCGGCTCTAGAGCCGCTCCACGGTCACCAGATCGGAGTCCTGGAAGGCGACATGCCCCGCGATCTCCGCGACATCATCGAGCGGGCTCTCGTAGGACCAGGCGGCGTCGGGGATCGTGGTGGACTTGGTGACGATGGAGAACCAGCTCGCGTCGCCCTTGTGCGGGCAGTGGCTGGCGCGCTCGGAGGGTTCCAGGAAGGCCATCGCGAGGTCTTCGCGCGGGAAGTAGATCACCGGTTCGTGGCCGTCCTCGTCGAGTTCGAGCGCCGCGCTCGTCTCCCCGAGCACGGCGCCGCCGGCGCGGACGCTCCACTTTCCCTCGGCTGGCCTGATGATGATGCGCTTGGCCATGCGGTTCTCCTTCCTGTCCGGTATCGCGCCGCAGCTTGCCCCGGCCGCGTGTCATCGGCGTGTCGGCGGCGGCTGGCCGCGCCTCAGAGCGGCGCGGTCGCGGCATCCAACCATGTTTTCGCGGCGCTGCCCACCCTCGGCCCGATCTTGGAGCGGACCAGCGCGTGGTAGGCGTTGAGCCAGGCCCGTTCGGGGCCGTGCAGCATCTCCGTCTCCACGAGGCGGCGGTCGAAGGGGACGTAGGTGAGCGTGTGGAAGCGCAGCATCTTCGCCACGCTGCCGCCCGGCAGTTCCGGCGCCTCCTCGACGACGACGAGATTCTCGAGCCGGATCCCGAACGCGCCCTCGCGGTAGAAGCCCGGTTCGTTGGAAAGGATCATGCCGGGCAGAAGTTCCGCCTCGCCCGTCCGCGCCAGGCGCTGCGGCCCCTCGTGGACCGAGAGATATGAACCGACGCCATGGCCCGTGCCGTGGGCGTAGTCCTGCCCCGCGAGCCAGAGCGGCATCCGCGCCAGCGCGTCGAGGTCGCGCCCGGCGAGCCCCTCGGGCCAGCGCAGCCGCGAGATCGTGATGAGGCCCTGCAGAACGCGGGTGTAGCAGGCGCGCATCTCCTCCGTCGGCGTGCCGATGGCGACC
>CAZPCU010000115.1:5231-6561 GCA_964585075.1 uncultured Rhodobacterales bacterium | reverse complement strand
AGGCGGATCATGTCCTTCTTTTCCTGGCTCTGGGTTTCCGGGATGACGATGACCGTCCGGAAGCCCATCGAGGCGCCCACCAGCGCGAGGCCGATCCCGGTGTTGCCCGCCGTTCCCTCGACGATCGTGCCGCCGGGGCGAAGCGCGCCGCGCGCGACCGCGTCGCGGATGATCCAGAGCGCCGCGCGGTCCTTGACCGACTGGCCCGGGTTCATGAACTCGGCCTTGCCCCAGATCTCGCACCCCGTGGCCTCGCTCGGGCCGTGCAGCCGGATCAGCGGCGTGTTTCCGATGGCGTCGGCGAGAGTGTGGGCCACGCGCATGAGGGCGCCCTCCGTTCCCTGTGTCGCATCCTGTCTATGGGCCGTCCGCCGGGAACTCAAGCAGCCCGGGCGGTCACGGCTGCGTGCGCAGCCGCTCCCGGTGCCGCGCCAGCCAGTAGAGCGCGAGGAGCAGCGGCCCGACATTGAGTTCCGCCGCCTCGGCGAGGTCCATGGCCTCGTCGAAGGGCATGACGTGGCGGCGAATGTCCTCGGCCTCCTCGTCGAGCCCGCCGGTTCCGTCCACGCGTGCGGGCAGTCGGCAGAGTCCCACATAGACGTGGAAGAACTCCGTCGTGCTGCCCGGGCTCGGGTAGTTGCGCGAGACGAACTCCAGACGGTCGAAGCGAAGCCCCGCCTCCTCCTCCCCTTCGCGGAGGGCCGCCTCTTCCGGGCGCTCGCCCCCGTCCACGCGGCCGGCCACCGGCTCCAGGCACCAGGGGCGCGGATCGCCGCGGAAATAGGGGGCGGGCCGGAACTGCTCGAGCAGCATGACCCTGTCCGACGCCGGGTCGTAGGGCAGCACGATCGCCGCGTCGGTGCCCATCAGCGCCGCGCGGTTCACTTCGGGGCCGTAGCCGCCCTCGAAGCTCGGATAGGAAAGCTCGCGCTCCTCGAGGGCGTAGAACCGCGCGTAGGGGATGCGCCGCGCCCTGTCGCGCACGCGCTCCGCGCCGAAGGTGCCAGGCGCGCGGAGCCGCGGCGGCGCGTCCACTGCGTTCAGCCGCGCCTGGGCGCGGGCGCGGATCATCGGGAACATCGCCGCGACGGTCGCCGCGTCGCGCGCGCCCCTGTGCGCCATCACCTCCTGCGCCGCCGCGACGCTCAGCCGCCCCCAGCGCGCCGCCCACTCGGCGAGGTCGAAGGGCGGCCCCGCCGCCCAGCGGCCGGGGGCGCAGGCATAAACCTCCGCGGCGCGCGGCCCCTGCCCCGTCTCCACCGTCACCTCGCGCCGGAGGAAGTCGAACCCGCCCTCGGCCAGCGTGGTCACCGACGTGTGCTGATAGAAG